>JAUSHA010000038.1 GCA_030648815.1 bacterium
GGGCTTCTTTGGCAAACTCAAAAGCTTTTTCAGCCAGATTTGCATCAGAGCTCGATTTTATAATTTTTTGTATTAGTCCGCCGAAAATTGACATATTATTGTTTTACGTAATCGCACTCCTTGCTGGAGCATTTAATCTGCTTTCTTTTTGTTTCCACTAAGAGCGATTGACACTTGGGACATTTTTCGCCTGTGGGTTTATCCCATAAAGCAAAGTCGCATGCGGGATATTGGTTGCAACCGTAAAAGATTTTTCTCTTGGCGGTTCTTTTTTCAACCAGCTGGCCGTCCGGACATTTCGGGCATTTTATATTTAAAACGTTTTCCGGCAGAGATTCGGTATGTTTGCATTCCGGAAATTTTGAGCAGGCGTAGAATTTTCCGTATCGGCCCATTCTAATTAACAGAGGAGCGTCACACTTGGGACATTTTTTATTGGTCGGTTCTTCGGTATATTCTTTTTTGGAAACATCTTTATATTTCTGTGCCAGATTTTTTGCAAACGGGCCGTAAAATTCTTCCATGATTTTGACCCACTTTTTTTCGCCTGCGGCTATTTTATCCAAATCCTCTTCCATTAAGGCGGTAAATTTAAGATCAACTATTTCCGGGAAATGTTTTACCAAGAGGTCGTTAACCACGATGCCTATTTCCGTGGGCTTGAAGAATTTTTTTTCATCTTTTTCAAGATAATTTCTTTCCTGAATAGTTGAGATGGTCGGAGCATAAGTTGAAGGCCTGCCGACTCCCGCCGATTCTAAGGCCTTAATTAAAGAGGCTTCGCTGTACCTTGCCGGCGGCTGGGTGAAGTGCTGTAAAGGATTGAGTTTTAATAATTTTAACGATTCATTATTTTCCAGCGGCGGTAATTCAGATTCGGCGTATTTCACCGGATAAACTTTTAAGAAGCCGTCAAATTTTAAAGTTTGTCCGTTGGCCCGGAACGTATATTTTGGACTTTGGATTTTGGACTTTGGATTTGCTTCGATTTCTACAACAGTAGAGTCGAAGCTGGCCTGGCTCATTTGGCAAGCAATGAATCTTTTCCAAATTAAATCATAGAGCTTGGCTCCCTGTTCGTCGGTCTCAACTTGCGTTCTTTCGGGATAAGCCGGCCTGATCGCCTCATGGGCTTCCTGCGCCCGGCCTTTTGCCTTATATTTCCTGAATTGATAGTAATTTCCCCCGTAATTTTTAGTTATAAATTTTTTAGCCGCGCCTAAAGCCAAATCAGAAAGGTTTAAAGAATCGGTTCGGTGATAAGTGATAAAGCCTTTTTCGTAGAGATTTTGGGCGATTCTCATGGTAAACTTTGCCGGAAACTTAAATTTTCTCCAGGCTTCCTGTTGCAAGGTCGAGGTGGTAAAAGGCGGAAAGGGGTTTTTGGCTGTCTCCTTCTTTTCAACACTTCCTACTCTATATTCGGCGCCCTCCAGTTCGTTGACGATTTGCCCGGCCTCCTTTTCGTTTTTAATGGCCATTTTATCCAAAACTTCGCCATCTTTTTTAATCAACATTGCCTCAAATTCTTTATCTTTAAGAAATATGGCGGAGATCGTCCAATATTCTTCGGCTTTGAATTTTTCTATTTCTCTTTCGCGTTCAACGACCAGCCTGACTGCTACCGATTGCACTCTGCCTGCCGAAAGTCCTCTGGCCACTTTTTTCCATAAGAACGGCGACAATTTATAGCCGACGATTCTGTCTAAAATCCTTCTTGCCTGCTGGGCATCAACGAGATTCATGTCAACTTTCCGGGGATTTTTCAGAGCTTCTTCAATGGCATGTTTGGTAATTTCATGGAAAACAATTCTTTGGTAGGGCTCCTTATCTCCGTCAAGTTTCAGCGCTTTAATAAGATGCCAGGAAATTGCTTCTCCTTCGCGGTCTTCGTCGGTAGCCAGAATCGTTGAGTCGGTATCTTTGACCGCCTTAATAAGAATTTTTATATTTTTTCTTGCCTTTAACGGGATGATATATTTTGGCTGGAAATTTTTTTCTACATCAACGCCCAGCTCGCTTTTCGGCAGATCCCTGACATGGCCATACGAAGAAAGGACCTTGTATTTAGGCCCTAAAAATCCTTGCAGTGTTTTCGCCTTAGTCGGACTTTCTACGATGAGTAATGTAGTTGACATAATTTTTGTTTATTATATGCTGGAATCAGCATTTTGACAAGGAAAAGGAGGTAACATGGCGGAAGAACTACAGGAAATCAAGAAAATGGTTTATTGCGACTGGGGAGAACACTACGTGGTGGACCCCGATGATTTATTTTTCAAGGACGATCAGACCACGCTTTGCAAGGAATGCCAGGAGAGCATAGCGTCTCAACCCAAGAAAGAGAAGGTGTATAAAATTAGGCCGAGATTTATGAAATCTAATAATTTGAAACGGATCGTGAAAATTGAGATGCTCGGCGAAAGATGGATAGCTACTATCTCCTTTGATCCGGACGGCAGTCCAAGTCTCCGTTCCTACGACCAGCGATACGAAAAGGAAATCAGTGCCTTGCTTAACGAGCTTGCGGGCAAAGAACTACCACTCCCAGCGGGAGATTGCGGAGTTCAATTCTACAAGGCAGGGGACGAAGGATATGTGTTTGCTTTCGCTCACGAGCTTTCTCATTATGCAATTCAGGGCAAGCACATCAGGGGCACGGTCAAGTCCATATAGGAGGGAGGAAATGACTACATTAAGAGATCAAATGATCAAGTGGGGATATTTAACGCCCACATTAGAGGAGATGAAGAAAAAACTAGACCCAAGCTGTAGGCACAATTTTGCACAGATAGGTTTGTGGGACGGAGAAGACAAAGAGAGTAAGCCGATAAGCCCCATAGCCCAATGCCTGAAATGTAAAGGAGCGCGCTATTTTACGCAAGAAGAGTGGGGCAGAGAAGTCGGGTCGGTAATTTTACAAGGAGGCGATCCGGCTATTCGGATTATTCAGGTAAGAATTACCAAAGAATGGGAGCAGGAGGTGACGGAAGAATTGCGGCAAGCTTACGAAGATTATATAAGTCCGACAGAACATGCCATAATGACAAGGAAAGATTAAAAAAGGAGGTGCGATAATGATTGTAAAGCTTAAAAAAAGGACTCTGAGAAAGATAGGGAAAGAATGGCATAAAAAGATGGCAAAAATAGAAAATGAAGAAAGGAGGATAAGAAATAGTCCCGAATTCGTAATATTCATGCGTACTCCCATAGGTATCTAAAGAGCATAATTTTGGCAAGAAAGGAGGAAAAATGTCAGAAAAGAGAAAAAAGGCAAAAAAGGTTTTTCATCCATGGTGCCCATCGTGCAAAAAGAAAGTGCGATTAACGCGCGAAAGCACATGTCCTAAGTGTGGAAGTTTCTTTACCAGCCCATCGCCTACTAATCGCCCATTGGTTTAGGAAAAAAAGGGATATGTCCAATTTTAGGACATATCCCTTTTTATTTAAAAATTCCACCCGATGTTGACTTTTCCATTTAATTATGATATACAATAGAAACTGGCAACTTCAAAATTTTTTCCCTTAACCTGCCCGCGAGTGGCATGTAGCCGAGTATAAGGGTAGCCCAGTTTTAACTTGGTTAGTCTTAGTGCTCAATCCGTGGCAAGGTGCTTTTGCACCTTAATCACTACGGTCTCACGGGTAGATTAAGGGAGGAAAGAATGGAAAATATTGATGCAAGGGTGTTGATTCTAGACAGTAATCGAGTCCTTCTTGTCTTAGAAAAAAAGAAACCGGTAGATATTTCCGGTAAAGAGAGTTTTACGAAACAAAGTAGGTGGGGCATGCCAGGCGGAAGAGGCGAGCCTGATGATAAAGACGAGATTGATACGGCCTTAAGAGAGGTTAAAGAAGAAATACATCTTCCTATTTACGTTGATGAACGGCGCCGATTAGAAAAACAGGCCGATGGCTATATCAGGGTTCTTTTCATCGGAGAGCCGGGCGAGGGGATAATAAAAATCAATCCGGAAGAAATTCTGGATTGTAGATGGTTTCCCCTGGGAGTGCTTTACGACGAGAGTTTTAATATGTATTCGGGTCATCGGCAGATGGCGCAAGAACTGTTAAGAAAGTTGGGGAAATGACCCCAACTTTTTGTTTATCTCCCCGATAACTACTTTTAATATTTTCAGTTCTTCTTTTGTAAATTTTTGCAAAACGAATTTTTCTATGTTTTCCGGCTTTCCTCCATGCCTACCGGCAGGCAGGCCTTTCGGGCAGATGCCGATCCTGATTCGCCAAAAATCTTTAGTGCCCAGCTCATTGATAATTGATTGAACGCCTTT
>JAUSHA010000047.1 GCA_030648815.1 bacterium
CAACGTTTAAGGTTCAACGGTGCAACCTTAAACGTTAAACATCGCGTTAAACATTACACCAAGAAAATGCTGGTAAAAATTTTAATTTCAGCCCCGATTCTGTATTTTTTAACGCTCCTGCAAAGCAGTTTTATGCCGCATTTTACTGTTTTCGGCTATACTCCGAACGTTATTTTTATTTTAATTATTCTTTCAGCCTTCCTCTCGCCGTCGTTCAGTTTGATTTCCGCAATTTCAGGCGGCATTTTTTTGGACATTTTTTCTACTCATTTTCTCGGCTTCAATGTTTTAATATTAGCGGGAACGGTGTTTTTTATCGGGTCTATTTTAAAAAAATATGTCCAAATACCTGTTAGATAAGCTAAAGATTAAAAAATTCAGGAGAGAGATTGAGCCCAATGAGATTCTCATGGATGCTCTTAGCTTAAAAAAAGAAAAAGAGATAGGCATTACCGGTAAAAAATTGGAAGTACCGATTTCCCAGGGGATTTTCCGGGGAGTTTGGCTGGGAATTTTAATTTTATTTTCGGTTTTTTTCGGAAGAACCTTCCAACTGCAAATTATAGAGGGCAAGACCTTGTCCGAGCAGTCGGAAAAAAATCAGTTCGTTGTTAAAGCGGTTGGGGCGGAGAGGGGAGTTATTTATGATAAAAATTTTAATCAGTTGATTTACAATAAGCCGAGTTTCAATTTTATTTGCGACGGTAAAATTGCCATGGAAAATATTGATCACGAAACTTTACTTAAATTGGAAACCAGCTTAAAAGAATATAAAGGATGCAAGATAGAAAATAATACCGTAAGGGAGTATTTTTCCGGTCCTTTATTTTCGCATTTGATCGGATATTTAAGACAAACCGGCCAAAGCTCCGGTTTAGAGCAGTACTACGATGAGATACTTGCGCCAAAGACAGGGGAGTTGCGGATTAAAAGAGATGCCATAGGGAATCCCATGTCTGAAGAAATTGTTTCCATGCCGGAATCAGGCAACAGCTTAATCCTCTGGCTCGATTCCGGATTGCAAGAAAAAATCGCTAATTCTTTAGAAGAAACCATCAATAGGGTTGGCGCTAATGGAGGAGCCGCCATAGCCATGGATCCGAAGACCGGCGGGATATTGGCTCTTACCAGCTTGCCCAGCTTTGATAATAATCTTTTCAGCCAAGGTTTGACGGAAGATGAATGGAATGCCCTGCAGGGAGATCGTAGCAACCCGCTTTTTAATCGGGTTGTTTCCGGAAGATATCTGACCGGATCCATTATTAAGCCATTAATCGCTTTAGCCGCTTTGCAGGAAAAAATTATCAGTCCGGAAAAAGAACTTTATTGCGGCGGGTCAATCAATATTCCCAATCCTTGGGATCCGGATATATTTACGATTAAAAAAGACTGGGATATTCATGGCTGGAGCGATATGAAAAAAGCAATTGCCGAATCTTGCAATGTCTATTTTTATACTATTGGTGGCGGATATCAGGATCAAAAAGGTTTGGGCCCTACTAAGATAAAGGAATACTTGGACATTTTTGGATGGTCAAGTTTGACGGGTATTGATTTGCCGGAAGAAGCGCAGGGTTTTATTCCCGATAAAGAATGGAAAAAGAAAGAATTCGGACAATCATGGTGGGACGGCGATACTTATAACCTCGCCATTGGCCAAGGATTTTTGCTTATCTCTCCATTGGAAGTGATAACCTCGCTTGCCGCAGTAGCTAACGGCGGAAAATTGATTCAGCCGCAAATCGTCCGCCAAATTGTGGATTCGTCAAAAAATATCATAAAGGAGTTTGAAACAAAACTTATCCGCGAAAATTTTATTGATCCCGATAATCTTCAGATTGTCAGAGAGGGCATGCGCCAGGCCGTAACCGGCCAAAACAGTCCTCACGCCTCCGGCGTTATTTTAAATTCTCTTCCGGTAGCCGCCGCCCTAAAGACCGGCACGGCTGAAATTGGCGCCGGCTTTCGCCACAACTGGGTGACTGTTTTTGCTCCATATGATGACCCGCAAATAATTTTAACGGTTTTAATTGAGAAGGTTGATGGCGATCAGGTTGTGGCATTGCCCTTGGCGAGGGAAATATTGGATTGGTACTTTTCCACACCCCGCGGTGTTGACAATAATGTCAGGTAGATTATTATTGTGATAATGCCTCTAATTATATGAATGACAAATATCTTACTAAAGAAGGCTTAGAAAAATTAAAAAAGGAATTGGAAATTCTCAAGGGTGCCAAGCGCCAAGAGATTGCCGGACGTTTGGAAAAATGCCTGGCTTTTGGCGATTTGTCGGAAAACGCCGAATATCAAGAAACAAAAGAAGAGCAAGCCTTTATTGAAGGACGCATTTTAGAATTGGAAGAATTGATCCGCAATGCCACCGTTGTTTCTGAAGAAGCGGACAATAAGGCATATGCCCAAATAGGCTCTACGGTTTTGGTCAGCTCCGGCGTCAAAAAAGAAGCATTTAAAATAGTCGGAATGGAAGAAGCTGATCCCATCGCCGGAAAAATTTCTATTAATTCGCCTTTAGGCCAGGCCTTTTTAAACCAGCCCAAAGGCGCCGTCGTTGAAGTCCAAACTCCCAAAGGCATAGCCCAATATAAAATCCTTAAGATTGAGTAAAAAATACACGGGTTGCACCCGTGTATCTTTAATCGGAATAACGCTTGCAATTATAAAGAAAACGTAAAGGCACCACATTATATGGTGCCTTTGCTTTATTTTTCTCTATCCCTGAATTAGCCGGGACAGAGAACCCACTATCATTGACCCTAGAATTATTGTCATCCAGATTACAACGTTGTGTGGCCAAGCCAGCATGATAATTATCGCGATAATTATTACTGCGACTATCGCGACAATAAGCCATCTCCTAGTCATTGTTTCCTCCTTTTTATTATCTTGTTCTTATGGTCGCCCCTTTCCATGGCCACCCTGCAAAAACATCAACTTCCACTTTTTTTCCCGCTGGGTTCGTCGCCACGGCGGTAAATTTTACCACATCTTCTCTGCCGCCGCCCTTGAAACCGATGAACCAGTTATCTTTCTCGATTATCGTGATGTCGCTAAACCCCTGTATTTCCAGGGCTTTCACAGCAATATCTTCATCGACGAGGTTACCGCTGCACGCCGACACGCCAGAAAATCCAAAAGATAGTATGATAAATATTATGAACCCAACAATAACATTCATTCCCGCCTCCTTTTCAGTTTTTATTTTGTACTTATCTTTCTCCCATGAGGCGAGCCCAGTTGTGGATCCATCGTTTGACGAATCGAACGATGAACCACACCATGAATCCGGCGAGGATTAGCCAAACCGTAATAGCCAGGGATTCTATTGCGGTCGGTGATCGTCCCTCGTCATGACTTGTTAAATAGTCTATTGCCCCAATGGACCCAATGACCGTAAGGGTCAATAAACCTAATCCACCCACCACTATCCCCATCCGTTGATATCCTCTTACGTGTACTTTATCCAAAATTCCTCCTTTTCAAATGACTAAATTTTATACCAAAATTATAGCATACTATATAAAACTTGTCAATATTTGACCATGGGTTGCAGATAGAGTAATATGGAATCAGTTATGGCAATTATTGATATCAAAAAAATAAGGCTGGAAAAGCTTGGGCGAATAAAAGAGGCCGGGGCTGATCCGTATCCGGCAAAAACCGAGAGAACTCATACCATTGAGGAGGCGCTAAGCAATTTTGAGAAATTTTCAAAAGCAAAAAAGAAGATTGTCTTAGCCGGCAGAATCCGTTCAATCCGCGGACAAGGCGCTTTGGTTTTTTTGCACTTTGAAGATGGTTCGAATTCGCTCACCACAGGCGGCCCAGCCAAAATTCAGGCCCTTTTAAAACAAGACGAGCTTGGGGAGCAGTATAAATTCTTTTTGGATAATTTTGACATCGGAGATTTTATAGAAATTTCAGGGATATTATTTGAAACCAAGAGAGGTGAGAAAACCATTGAGGCCGCAAGTTTTGGAATTTTGGCAAAATCTCTTTTGCCTCTGCCGGAAAAATGGCATGGACTTCAGGATGAAGAAGAAAGATTCAGGAAAAGATACTTGGATATTTTGATGAATGAAGAAGTGAGGGAGATGATAAAAAAGAAGAGCATATTTTGGAATGCGGTGAGAGAATTTCACTTGAAGAACGGCTTTATGGAAGTTGAGACGCCTGTTTTTGAGAATACCACCGGCGGAGCCGATGCTAACCCGTTTGTAACGCATCACGATGCTTTAGACATGGATGTTTTTTTAAGGATTTCCGCAGGAGAGCTTTGGCAGAAAAGATTAATGGTGGCAGGATTTGAAAAAACATTTGAAATCGGCAGAATATTTAGGAACGAAGGCATGTCTTCGGAGCATCTTCAGGATTATACCCAATGTGAAGCTTATTGGGCTTATTCCAATTACGAGGATATGTATAAATTCCTGCAGGAATGCTACCGTTTTGCGGCTGAAAAAACATTCGGAACTTTAAAATTCAAAATCAGGGGATTTGATATTGATTTAGGAGGGAAGTGGCCATTGATTGACTATACGGAGGAGGTTCAAAAACAAACCGGCATAGATATTTGGAAGAACAGCGAAGACGATATGGTGAAAAAACTTCGGGAGTTAAATGTTGAATTTGACGGCAGAAACAAAGAAAGATTAATTGACTCTTTGTGGAAATATTGCCGGAAAAAAATCGGAGGCCCGGCGATTTTGGTCAACGAACCGAAAATCGTTTCGCCTTTATCAAAGTCATCAAAAGATAATCCGGCAGTAACCGAAAGATTTCATTTTATTATCGCAGGCTCCGAGGTGGGGCAGGGATACAGCGAATTAAACGACCCGATTGATCAAAGGAATAATTTTGAAAAACAGCAAGTGCTAAGAAACGCAGGCGACAAGGAAGCTCATATGGCTGACTATGATTTTGTTGAAGCGCTGGAGCACGGCATGCCGCCGGCTTCGGGGCACGGGTTCAGCGAACGATTATTTAGTTTTTTGATGGATAAGCCGATCAGGGAGTGCCAAATTTTCCCGTTAATGAAGCCGAGATAAGCATTAGAAATACTGGATTTTCTGAGACGCGTAGGACCCCGCACGAGAACACCATTTTTTCTGAACGCTTTACCCTAAAGGGTTCCCACGCGCTTCAGAAAGCATGGCATTCTCGTGCGGGGTAAAGCGAGAGGAAAATCCAGCATTACTCACGCCTCTTAAAAAATAATGAAAAAATTATTAATCGCCACAACTAATCCGGGGAAGATTCTGGAATACAGGGTTATTTTAAAAGATTTGCCGGTGGAACTGGTTACTTTAAAAGATATCGGCATTAAGGGCGGCGTTGAGGAAGACGGCAAGACTTTCGAGGAAAATGCCGTAAAAAAAGTTAAATTTTATTCCGAACTGACCAATCTTCCGGCTATTGCCGAAGACAGTGGCTTGGAGATAGACTACTTAAACGGCGAGCCGGGGATCAAATCGAGGCGCTGGCCCGGTTACGAGGCGTCGGATGAGGAGCTTATTAGTATGACTCTTGAAAAATTAAAAGGCGTGCCTATGGAAAAAAGAGGCGCTCAACTGAAAGTGGTTATTGCCTTAGCGATTAACAAAGAGATTAAAACTTTTGAAGGGATGATCAGAGGAGTAATCATGGAAAAACCGTTTAAAAGAATTATTCCCGGCTACCCTTTCAGAACAATATTCTATATCCCAGAAATTAATAAAGTTTTAGCAGAGTTCACCATGGAGGAAGAGGCCAAGATAGCTCATAGGGTAATAGCCATGAAAGAAATTATCCCGATTATTAAAAAATATTTATGTTAGATATAAAATTTATTCGTCAAAATCCGGAGAAAGTCAAAGAAGGCATTGCCAGGAAGCAGGCCAAAATTGATATTGACCGGATTTTGGAGTTGGATGAGAAGAAAAGGGAGTATTTGCAAAAGATAGAGAATATGAGGTCGGAACAGAATAAGCTGGGTAAAGACGATATTGTAAAAGCTAAAGAGATAAAGGAGGAGATTAAAAAGCTGGAGCCGGAGCTGGAGAATACCGACAAAGAACTGCAGACTTTATTGCGCAAAATTCCCAATCCGCCCTTAAATACTGTTCCTACGGGCAAAGACGACACGGAAAATATTGTTCTTCGGGAGGAAGGTAAAAAGCCGGAGTTTAATTTTCCGATTAAAGATTATATGGATATCGGCGAGAAATTAGACATCATTGATACCCAAAGAGCGGCTAAAGTTTCGGGTACGCGTTTTGGATACATCAAGGGAGGAGCGGCCATGCTTGAATTTGCTTTGGTTAATCTGGCCATGGAAACATTGGCCAAGGAAAATTTCGTGCCGGTCGTTCCGCCGATTATGCTAAAGCCCGAAATGATGGAGGGCATGGGATACGTGGAAAGAGGGGCGGAAGAAATATATTATTTAGAAAAAGATAAATTATATTTGGTCGGCACTTCCGAACAAAGCATCGGCGTGATGCATTCGGGAGAAATATTCGAGGAGAAAGATTTGCCCAAGAGATACGCCGGATTTTCCACCTGCTTCAGAAGGGAAGCCGGAGCTTATGGTAAAGATACTAAGGGTATTTTAAGGGTTCATCAGTTTGATAAAGTGGAAATGTTCAGCTTTTGCCATCCGGAAAAATCAATGGAAGAGCATCAATTATTATTGAAAATGGAAGAAAAATTGATGCAGTTATTGGAGCTTCCTTACAGAGTTATTAATATCTGTACGGGCGACTTGGGTGATCCCGCCGCGGCTAAATACGATATTGAGGCATGGCTTCCCGGGCAAAACCAATACAGAGAAACCCACTCTACTTCCAATTGCACCGATTATCAGGCAAGGCGTTTGAATATCAAGTATCGCGATTCTAAAACAAAAAAGCCGGAATTTGTCTATACCTTAAACGGCACGGCTTTTGCCATCGGCCGCATGCTTATTGCCATCATTGAAAACTATCAGCAAAAAGACGGCAGTATTTTAGTGCCCAAGGTTTTGCAAAAATATACGGGGTTTAAAAAAATCGGCTAAAATGGACACCATACTTATTCTTCACGGCTGGGGATCCTGCGCTAAAAATTGGGCCAATGTTAAAGAATTATTAGAAAATAAGGGACTAAAAGTTTTTGTGCCGGATCTGCCAGGTTTCGGGGAGAATCCTCCGCCGGATAGGCCATGGTCAATAGATGATTATGTGGAATGGGTTAGAGATTTTTGTGAAAAAAATAATCTCTCGAATTTTTTTTTAGCCGGTCATTCTTTCGGCGGCGGTATCGCGGCAAAATACGCCTCAAGATACACGGAGAATATAGAAAAATTATTTTTAGTTGCGAGCGCTATTGTAAGAAGGAAAACTTTTAAAAAAGAAGCGTTCAAAAGATTAGCCAAAATTTTAAATAAATTTTCCGCTTTGCCTTATTATGATTTATTCAGAAGAGCTTTTTATAAAATAGTTGTTAAAAGCGATTATTTGTCTGCTAAAAATGCCAATATGCGAGAAACATATTTAAAAGTTATTGGCGAAGATCTTTCGAGTTGTCTGTCTAATATTTCTACGCCCACCATTATTATTTGGGGCGAAAAAGATGAAGACACTTTGTTGAAAGATGCTTATTTGATAAAAGAAAAAATTTCCGGAGCTGTTTTGGAAACTATTTCGGGGATTGGCCACAGTCCTCATCTTGAAAGCCCCGAAATTTTAGCGGAAAAGATTATTAAATTCATTAAATCATGAGATATCTAATTGCCTTAATATGGCTGGCGATCTTTACGAAGAAGCTTTTCTTCTGGGTTTATCTTTGGCAGTTAAAAGAGTATCACATCGGCAGGTTTATTGATCATTTCCAAACATATAAGGGTAAAAAGCTGATTTTCAATTATTTGCTGTTGGTCAAAGTTTTGCTTCTTTTAGGCATGATATATACGGCAAGGCATGGGCTGGAGAAAGCCAAGTTCTTTTTAGTCTATTTTACGGCTTTTGTTTTTTTCGCGGAATCCCTGTATATTTTCAGGGCATTTTTGAGAAAAACTCTTAAAAAGCCGGTTTTAACTCAAAAAATAGCCGTTATTTTAAGCACAGGATTTTCTTCCGAAATTTTACTGGTGTTCACTTTATTCCTCTTGGAATTCAGGTTGACCAAGTTTACGGCCACCCTTTTGTTGGTTGATATTTTAACGCCCATCGGTTTTTCCATGCTGGTTTTGGCTTTTCAGCCCCTGGCCGTCTTTTTGAGGAATAGAATTTTAAAACAAGCAAAATTAAAACGAGCTAAGTTTTTAAATTTGATTACCGTCGGGATTACCGGCTCTTATGGCAAAACCTCCACCAAGGAGTTTTTAGCCGCTATTTTGTCGGAGAAATTTAGAGTTCTAAAGACCAAAGAGCACCAGAATTCCGAAGTAGGCATTTCAGAATGCATCATAAACGAATTAAGGCCGGAGCACCAGATTTTTATCTGCGAAATGGGGGCCTATAACCGCGGAGGCATAAAACTTCTTTGCGATATCGCTAAACCGAAGATCGGCATATTGACCGGCATCAACGAACAGCATATGGCAACCTTCGGCAGTCAGGAAAACATTATTAAGGCAAAATACGAGTTAATTGAGTCCTTACCTCAAGACGGAGTTGCCTTTTTTAACGGGAAAAATAAATATTGCCTGGAACTTTATCAGAAGACCCTTCGACCCGGCTCAGGGCAAGCCAGCATTAAAAAGCATCTTTACGGAGAAAATTCCGGCTTGGGCCTGGAGAATTTTGAGGGAGCCAAAGCTGTGGCTAAAGAGCTGGGCATGACCGATCAGGAAATTGAGTCAGCTTCCCGAAAAATTGAGAATAAGTTTCCTGGAATTAAGATAAAAGACGGGGTTAATGGCCTGAAGATTATTGACGCCACATATTCGGCCAACCCCGACGGCGTTATTGCTAACTTAGAATATCTAAAGACCCTTCCCGGCAAGAAAATTATTGTGATGCCTTGTTTAATTGAATTAGGCAAAGCCTCTGCGGAAGTTCATCGCCGAATCGGCCAAAAGATCGCCGAAGTCTGCGACTTAGCCATCATCACCACCAAAGACAGATTCAAGGAAATTAAAGATGGCACCGAAGTCGGACTTCCTTCGATGGAAGTCCGACTTCAAAGTATTCTGTTTCTCGAAGACCCCAAAGCGATTTTTGAGAAAATAAAAAGCACCACTAATCCTGGCGATGTGGTGCTTTTGGAGAGCAGGGTGCCGTCAGCTCTTTTTTATTTTCTGGGTTTTACTATAATCAAAAGCTGATTTGAAGATACGTGCGCATATCTAGAATAAATCACGACAGAAGTTCCGGTTATTTCATATTTTTTACCAACTTCTTCAATGCCTTTCGCGAAAGAATTTCCGTAGCCACGTACTGTATATCCCGTACCATCTTCAAAGCTATCTGCCGAAAAGGCAGTAAGACGTATAACATCCGGAGAAAGGTATTCGATAGCGTAATCCGGTTTCTGTGTTTCCGGTTTCGGTGTTTCCGGTTTCTGTGACAAGCAACCGATAGGGCCGAAAATTAAAACTCCTATCATTATGATCGTGTAAAGAACTTTCAGTTTCATCGTTTCCTCCTTCGCATTTTTATTAGCTTATTTATGCAAACTTGTCAAGAGATTAAAAATAAAGAGGTTTGGGAAAGATTTTTTGATGGTGTGCAGGAAAAGACCTTTCTGCAGAGTTGGAATTGGGGGGAGTTTTGGCAAAAGATGGGATCCGCCTCGGGCGGAAAGATTTGGCGCCTCGGAGTTTATGATAATGAAGGAAGTCCGACTTCATTCATTATGGCGGTTAAGATTGCGGCGAGGCGGGGGACGTTTCTGTTGGTTCAGCATAATGTCGGAATTTCAGAGGTGTTATTAAATAAACTTAAAGAAATTGCGAAAGAAGAAAAGTGCAGTTTTATAAGAATGGCTCCATTACTGGAAAGAACAGAGGAGAATGAAAAAATGTTTAAAGATTTGGGATTCGTAGATTCGCCGATGCATGCCTCGGCTTACGAGGCGACATGGAAGTTGGACATTACGCCACCCGAGGAGGAATTATTGGCGAATATGCGTAAAACCACCCGTTATTTAATAAGGCAAGCGGAAAAAAATTCGGATATCACAATTCAAAAAAGTGCTGACTTCGCCGATGCGGAAACTTACCTAAAATTAAATAGAGAAGTAGCCCAAAGGCAGAAATTTGCGCCGTTTTCAGATAATTTTATTAAAAATGAGTTTGAAGTTTTTTCCGGAGATAATCAGGCAATGTGGTTTTTCGGGAAATATAAAGGCGAGGCAGTTGCTGGCGCATTAGTTATTTTCTGGTCGGGAATCGGTTTTTATCATCAAGCTGCTTCCTTATCAAAATACGCTAAATTTTCCATACCATATTTGCTTCAATGGGAAGCAATTAAAGAGGCCAAGAGGCGAGGATGCAAGCTCTATGACTTCTGGGGGTATGTTGACCCTAAGGCAGGTCCTAAGCACCCTTGGGCTGGCCCTACGCTGTTTAAGATGGGTTTTGGAGGACGGGCTTACGAATACATCAAGACGCAGGATTTACCGCTTTCCAAAAAATATTGGCTGACTTATATTTTTGAGAAATTAAGAAAAATTAGAAGAGGATTGTGAAAAATTACAGAAAACCGTACAGGGTTAAAAGAAAAAAGCCGATTTTACGCAACCGGTTTTTTTGGATTGTTATTTTGACTTTTACCGTTCTTGCGGGAATTTCGTATTTTTTATTTTTTTCACCATTTTTCCAAATCAGCAATATCGCAATAACAGGCAACAGCGCTGTTTTAGAAGAGAACATTAAGGCATTCATTCCGGCAAAGAACATATTTTTAATTGATGCGGAAATTATCCGAAAAGATATTTTAGATAATTTTCCTCAAGTAGCCGGCGTGAAAATACATAAACGCCTACCGGATGCTTTGAGTGTCGCGATATCAGAAAGATCGGCTGTGGCGTTATGGTGCGAGGAAGAAAAGTGTTTTTTTATTGATAAGGAAGCGGTTGTTTTTAAGCATATTGCTGACGAAGGACTTGCCCTGAGCGGAGTCGAAGGGCTGATTAAGATTGCGGGCGCAAGAGAGATATTGAATAAAGAAAAAATATCGCAAATTTTAGATATTCAAAAGAAAATAAGAGAGAGGTCGATAGCTACGACGACTCAAGCTAATATTGTTTCCGAAGAAAGATTGAATGTCAGAACCTCCGAGGGCTGGGAAATTTATTTTAACTTAAGGGGAAATTTAGACTGGCAAATTCAAGAACTTGATTTGGTTTTAGAAAAACAAATTTCTCCGGAAAAGAGAAAAATATTGGATTACATAGATCTAAGATTCAGCCGGGTTTACTATAAGTGAGCCGGTTTAATGGGGATTTCAAGTATTTGAGCATGATTGCGCATATCCTGTATTAGAGCCATCCCTTTTTCCTGAAATAGGAAAACATTATCACCAATACGGAAATCATTATGGCCGCTACAAATAGAAATCCGGACGGATGTTCCCCGAAGGGAAGCCGGAGATTCATTCCCCAAATGCTCGCCAGCAGGGTAAGAGGCATCATGATTACCGAAAATATCGTCAGGACTTTTATAATTTCATTGGTTTTAGTGGTGAGTAGCGATTGATTGGTTTTTTCCATGGCAAAAATAGTGTCTTTGAGAGCTTTTACGGTTTGCCAGATCTTTTCATAATTGCCCAAGACGCCGGAAAAATGCAGGCTTAATTCTTCGCCGAAGAATTTCGGCCCGTCTTTTTCCAATAATTTCATTATTTCCATCTGGGGTTCAATTATCCTCCAGAAATCAATGACGTCGGTTTTGATGTGAGAAATCTCTCTGACCATTTCTTTCTCTTTGCCATGGAACATTTTCTTTTCAGTCTTTTCCATATCTTCGTTTATCCTGTCCAATTTCGCCAGGCAATCGCGCCAAAAAATATCCAGAATTGAGAATAAAACATAACCCGGCCCTTTATCTAAATATTTTTCTCCTTCTATTTCCGGTCCCCGGCAAGTTTTAAAAAAGTTTTCCAAAAGAAGAAGAGGCCTGCCATGATTAGTAACAATAGTGTCTTTGGTGAGAATAATATCTAATTCTCTCGGAGTTACGTCGTGGTCCATTTCATGATAGGTAGGGTAGTTGATTATCAGAAAAAGATAATCCTGCCCGACTTCCAGCCGGGGATGATAAGAGCGGGGGATTAATTGGTCTAAAACCATATCGGGGAAATGGTATTGTTCTTTCAAAAAATCCACATCCTGCTTAGCCG
>JAUSHA010000048.1 GCA_030648815.1 bacterium
ACGAAAGAAACAATGGGTTTGCGAGTGGATGAGTCGGTGGATTATTGGTTTTCTCGTTATCCATGGAAAAAACCGTCAAAAAAAGAAATTGAGAACAAAATCGTAGCAAGAGTCGTGGCACTAGTTAAGGAAAAAGGGGAAGCGATGCCGGGGGTGAAGAAAGTTATTGAATTTTTGGCAAATAAAAATATTCCCATGGCCATCGCCTCTTCTTCTAAAACGGAAATTATCGATGCGGTTTTAGAGAAAATTTCAATCCGCCACTATTTTAAGGTTATACATTCCGCAGAGAATGAATCGTACGGCAAGCCACACCCGGGCGTTTACATTACTACGGCAAAAAAGATGGGAATTTCGCCGGAAGATTGTTTGGCTTTTGAAGATTCCCCCAATGGAGTTTTAGCCGCAAAGGCGGCGAAGATGAAATGCGTCGCCGTTCCGGACCGAACAATGAAAGATAATAAAATATTTTCCATCGCCGATGCGGTGATCCATTCCCTTGAAGATTTTAATTATGATATAATAAACATATGACCATAAGATTTCATTTTGAAGATATTAAGGAATCCGATAAGCAGGCGCTGGAAAGGTACTTTAACGAGAAAAAAATCGGGCGTTTGAAGAAATTGCTTTTGCATGGCAATTTTGAGCTGGCTAAGTTCAATATCAGCGCGAAGTATCATAAGCGCCATGATATTTTTATCGTCGGATTGGGTTTGAATTTCGCAAAAAATGATCTAAGAAGCCAGGAGGAGGGCCATGCTTTGTTGGAGGCATTTGATCTGGCCTTAGACTGTCTGATCAGTCAATTGCGCAAATCTGAAAGCAAGCTGCACGATAAGTAGGTTTTCCACAATGCTCTTTTAATTTAAAGATGGTATCATATAATAATGGCTAATGATTTTTTTGGCATTAAGGTCGGTTCTAAAAAATATTTAGGAGTGGACATCGGCACTTCGATAATTAAGATTGCCGAGCTGTCCCAGCATGGCAAAAGAAAAAAACTGGACAATTACGGAGAGATTGGGGCGTCTTCTCTTTACGAAAAACCATTCCGAACTTTTGAAAAAAGCACCCTCACTGTTTCTAATTCGGATGTGGTCAAGTCCATCACGGCTATTTTGAGTGAGGCAAAAATTGAAACAAAAGACGCCTATTTTTCAATTCCCGATTTCTCCACTTTTTTTACGGCTTTCCGTTTGCCGTCAATGTCAAAAGAAGAGCTCTCGCAAGCGGTTCAATATGAAGTCCGCCAGCATATACCCCTTCCTTTAGCTGAAGTAACCCTTGATTGGCAGATTATCGGCGAAAAGACAATCAACCGCAAACTAAGCGATTTTAATATACTTTTGGTGGCCGTCCCCAACGAAGTGATCAATCAATACCAGGAAATTGCCAAGACTGCCGGATTGAATATGATTGCCTTGGAGGCGGAGATATTCTGCTCGGCCAGAGCTGTCGCCAATAAGGAGAAAGAAGTAGTCATGCTTATTGACCTTGGAGCAAGATCAACAACTATCAGCATTGTTGATTCGGGACTCGTGAAAATCTCTCACAGTTTTGATACTGCGGGAAACGATTTCACTAATTTAATATCCCGAGGACTTAATCTGGAGTTAAGCGAGGCCGAAAGAGCCAAAAGGGAGCAGGGAATCAAGCAGTCGCAAGATGCGGCCGCGAGAGAGGCCATTTTGCCGATGATTGATTTGATTGTCGGAGAAATTAAAAAAATATTATCAAATTTTTATTCACAGGATGGCAAAAAACCTTCAAAAATTATTTTAGCCGGCGGCACGGCCCTTCTCCCGGGTTTAACCGGTTATTTTTCAGAAGCCGCGGGCATGGTTGTGGAAATAGCCAACCCCTTTGCCGATCTTTATTGTCCGCCGATCTTAAATGATGTTTTAAGCGAGATGGGGCCGGCTTACACGGTAGCCGTAGGAGCAGCCATGAGAGGGCTAGAATAAAACATAAATATTATGGTGGATATTATACCTAAAAAAACAGAAAAAGGGATACCGCTCAAGAACGCTTATTTTTTCATCACAGGGTCTTTGCTATTGTCTGCGATTTTCGGTTATGTGATTTTAATCAGGATGGAATCGGCGACTTTATTAAAGATAGAAGATTCAGAGGCAAGCATCATTAAGGTAGGCGTAAGAGAAGACAGAAAAATGGAAGGTAAAGTTTTTGATTTTAGAGATAGAATTAGAGATTATAAAGATTTGTCAGCTAAACGCAACAATTCCGTCGAATTTTTTAATAATTTTGAAAAGTTAATTCACCCCAAGGTTTGGTTCTCGTCTTTTGATTTCAATCCTGCGGAAATTCAGGCGGTTGTTTCCGGGAAAACAGCTGATTTTAAAAGCATGGAACAGCAATTGATTTTTCTGAAAAAACAAAAAGATCTCATAAAGGGTTTTGATTTATCTAAGATCACGCTTGGCAAGGGAGGGGAAGTTGATTTCGGGCTCACTATTAATTTTACGCCTAAGATTTTTGACCCGCCTACCGGCGGGCAGGAAAAATAATACATGTCAACCCGTTTAATTATTATTATCGTAATGTTGGGAACCGCCTTGGCTATGGGCTTTATCTTGGTTTGGCCAAAATATAATGATTTTCATTCAGCCGTTTTAACGCTGAAGCAAAAAGAAGCGGAATTAAATTCCAAAATGGCTTATTACTCTAACATTAAAGAAGCTTGGGGAGAATTGGAAAAATACGAAGATGCCATAGCTAAAATAGATTCGGCCATTCCCGACTATTCGTCTATGCCGGTTTTATTTAATTATTTTCAAAAGACCTCCGGAGAAACCGGCCTGATTTTAGAGGGTTTGACTTTCGGAGAACCTGCCGGAGATAAAATTAAGGAAACAAGCATTCAACTTCAGGTAACCGGAGATTACTCTTCTTTTAAAAATTTTCTTTCGGCCGTTGGAAATTCGGCCAGGTTTTTCGAAGTCAAGAACATCGGCCTTTCATCTTCCGGAAAGGGAAAACTTTCCTTTAATTTAGAAATAACAACATATAGTTATTAACCCTGTTAAATAATCCCGCCATGGCGGGATTGCCGCAGGGCGGCATTTAACAGGGTAAATCCTATGGCAATAACCATTATCCAGGAAAGAAAAAAACAAAGATACATGGCTTTGGCGTTAGCTGCGATAATTTTCGCCATTCTTTTGGTTGTTTGGCTGGGCTTTTCCAAGAAAAAAGAGACGGCCTTACCGGCTTCAGCCCCGGCGGTTTACGCTATTCCGAAAATAGACATAGACCTCGACTTTCTAAGGAAACCATTGAGGGTTGATTCGCCTTATTTAGCTGTTGAATTGATAGCCAGCCCCGCCTCCGTCACTATTGGTCAGAAAATCGACCTTACGGTTAATGTTTTTGGTTTAATCGGTTCCACCCCTTTTGCTTATAAGTTTGACTGCGACGATGATGGAGAATATGAAAAAGTGGCAGAAGGCGTCTATGAAAGAACTTACACGGCAGCCAAAATCTGTGATTACCAGAAGAAAGGCGAGTATACTGCCCAAGTACTTGTTGAGGGAGAATTTAAGTATTTTACGGGCGAATCTGAGGGGGCGACCCAAAAAGAATCAAAGAAAGCATTCGCAAAAATTACAATAAAAGATCCCAATGCCAATCCCATAATCTCTTCTTGCGACGTAAGCCCTATTAGCGGCAGTACACTGATCGATTCAAAATTTTCTTTTAATGTTTTAGCAAACGATCCCGATAATGATAAACTTCTTTATTTTTGGGATTTTGGAGATGGCGCTACTCAAAACATTTCCAATCCTACTCATCAATACAAAGTACCGGGAAATTATTTCCCATTTGTCCGGGTTTTTGATCTAACGAAAGAAGGAGAAAAGAAAGGCGGAGGAGCAAGCTGCTACCCATCCTCTTTGTTTATCTTAAAAGATCTTCGAATTTTTGAAGAAATTCCTCCATTTGAAAAAGAATTCGGTCGAAAAAATCCATTCACGCCATATTAGGTTAATTATAAATTTTTATGACTTTAATAGAATATTTAGTTAAACAATCAATAATTAATAAGGAAAATGCCGGGCAGTTAGAGTATGAAGCCAAAACTTCCGGCAAGAGAGAGGGCGAGATTATTCTGGAAAAAGGCATTTTGACGGAAGCCCCTTTATTTGAGTTTAAAAGTAAAAGTTTGAAAATTCCGTTAAAGACGGTTATTGCCGATGATATTCCCCTGAAAGTTCTGGAATTGATTCCTTATGATTCTGCCAAATACTACAAAATGATCCCCCTAGAAAAGAAAGATAGCCGGGTGGAAGTCGGCATGGTTTACCCGGAGGATCTCCAGGCTCAGGAAGCTCTGAAATTTTTATTTCGTCAGCAAAAATTAAGTTACGGCATTTTTTTAATTACTCCAACCGTCTTTGAAAATCTTTCAAAGCAATACCAGTCTCTTAAAAAAGAAGTGACCAAGGCTCTGGAGGAATTGGAGGTGGAGATGGATAACGGGGGAACAGAAAAGGTTCCGGTTCGAAGAGAAGAGTTTGAGAGAATGGCCGAAGAGGCTCCCGTGACGAAAATGGTGGCGGTTATTTTGAGGCATGCCGTAGAAGGCAAAGCCTCCGATATCCATATTGAACCCACCAAAAAAGAATCAAAGATAAGATTTCGGCTCGACGGAATTTTACATGCCAGTCTCTTCTTGCCGCTCAAAATTCATCCTGCCGTAGTGGCCAGAATAAAAATTTTATCTAATTTAAAAATAGACGAAACCAGGCTTCCGCAAGACGGCAGATTCGGCATTACGGTTGGACAAAAAAATGTGGACTTCAGAGTTTCGACGTTTCCCACGGTTCTGGGCGAAAAGGTTGTTTTAAGGGTCTTGGATCCGCAGGAAAGCTCTATGTCCTTTGAGGGTTTGGGATTGGAAAGAAGAAATTTTGAAATTTTAAAAAGAGCCATTGCCAAGCCTTACGGCATGATTTTGGTGACGGGACCCACGGGTTCGGGCAAAACAACGACTCTTTATGCTGTTTTACATATTTTAAATCAAGAGGGAGTCAATATCATAACTTTGGAAGATCCTATAGAATATTTCATAGAAGGCGTTAATCAGTCGCAGGTAAAGCCGGAAATCGGTTATACTTTTGCCACCGGACTTAGGCACATCTTAAGGCAAGATCCCGATATAGTCATGGTGGGAGAAATTAGAGATGAGGAAACTGCTGTTTTAGCCACCCAAGCTTCATTAACCGGCCATCTCGTTTTATCGACCCTGCATACCAATAACGCTTTGGGTGTCATACCAAGATTGATTAATCTGGGGGTATCTCCTTTTCTGCTGCCGCCAAGTTTGAGCGTTTGCATTGCCCAAAGATTAGTAAGAAGACTTTGCCAATACTGTAAAAAAGAAGTGTCTCCTAACCCAAAAATAAAAGAAATGATCATCCGGGATTTTGAGTCCCTCTCATCTCTGATGAAGAAAGAATCCGGCGGGCTTTTAAAGTCATTTAAAATTTACGAGCCGGTAGGCTGTAAGAAATGTAACTCCACCGGTTATTCCGGCAGAATCGGTCTCTATGAAATCCTGGAAATGACTTCCGAGCTGTCGGAAATAGTATTGAAAGAGCCGACTGAATCCAGAATCAAAGAAGAGGCCTTCAGGCAGGGGATGATAACAATGAAGCAAGATGGTATATTAAAGATATTGGAAGGCGTCACTTCCGTGGCGGAAGTTTTAAGAGCCGCCGAAGAAAAGTGATAAAAATATGAAACGCATACTATTAGTTGAAGATGACCCGTTCTTAGTGGATATTTATACCACTAAATTTAAGGAGGCCGGTTTTGAAATTGAAGTAACGGGCGATGGAGACGAGGTTCTCTCTAAGATCAAAGAGTCAAAACCCGACTTACTGCTTTTAGATATTGTTTTGCCGCACCTTGACGGTTGGGGGGTAATGGAGAAAATCAGGGAAGCCGACGGCCTGGAAAATTTAAATATTATTATTCTTTCTAATCTGGGGCAGAAGAGTGAAGTGGAAAAGGGGATGAAGCTGGGGGCGGTAAAATATCTGATCAAGGCCCACTATACGCCGTCGGAAATAGTGGAAGAAATTAAAAAAGTAATTAAATAAACTATGCCTAATGTTAATCTTAAAGAATTGTTAGAGCTCACCCGCAAGGCCCAGGCATCCGATCTGCATTTATCTGCGGGGCATCTGCCTATTCTAAGAATTGACGGCAATTTGACGCCTTTAGCTAAAGAAAAGCCACTTTTACCGGAAGATACCGAGTCCTTAGCCCGGTCCTTAATGTCAGAAAGTTTGTACGCCAGATTACTGGCAGAAAAAGAAATTGATTTTTCTTATAATTTTGACAACAAGGCGAGGTTCAGAATCAATGCTTTCTTCCAGGGAGGCAATATTTCACTTGCCTTAAGATTAATTCCAAGCAAAATCAGAAGCATAGAGGAGTTGGGCCTGCCGCCGATTTTGCATGAATTCACGGGAGCCCAGCAAGGTTTTGTTTTGGTGACCGGCCCATCGGGGCAGGGCAAATCAACGACTTTAGCCGCTTTGATTGACGAGATTAATCATCAAAAGGCAGATCATATTGTAACTATCGAGGATCCAATTGAATACCTTTTCGAAGACGATATGGCGGTTATTGACCAAAGAGAGGTTTATCAGGACACTTTAAGTTTTGCCAAAGCCCTGAAGTCAACTTTTCGCCAGGATCCGGACGTTATTATGGTCGGCGAAATGAGGGATCCGGAAACTATGGCTACCGCCATGACAGCGGCTGAAACGGGGCACTTAGTTTTTGCTACATTGCATACCAATTCCGCTAGCCAGACCATTCATCGGATCGTTGATTCTTTTCCATCCGAACAGCAGAATCAAATAAGGTCGCAATTATCCACGTCTCTTCTCGGAGTTTTTTCACAAAGATTAATACCGAGAATCCGCGGGGGCCTTATTCCCGCATGCGAAGTTATGATTTCAAATTCCGCAGTCGCTAACTT
>JAUSHA010000004.1 GCA_030648815.1 bacterium
CCGCTTCCGCCACCCTGCTGTTGCGGTCGCACAACTTGAGAAGCGACTCTCGCGTATCCCTGAGCGCTGGAATAATTAATCCCGAGAACTTCCTGCGGGTTAACATTTTTCCAATCCACCCCGTTATTTTTTACGTACATCGCTATCGTGAGATACGTATCCGGAAACCAATAAGAGTTCACCGCCAGAGCCGCCTTCCATATATCCGCCTCATTCATTCCCTGTGAGGCCATAAGCTCCAAGAGGCCAAGCATTGCCATTCCGTGATTGCAATCGGGAAAATGAACTGAATTACCGCAACACGGCCGATAAATACCTTTTGACACACGCTCAACAAGTGACTGCTGTTCCGGCGAAAGGATCATGAACGCATGCATACTATAGTGATTCATTGCATTACCCCGCGACAACGTCCAGCCGCCCGTTGAAGCAAAATTTCCGGCGCCTCCATATTGCGGGTCGGACATGGGGCCGTTTTCCAAAATCGGATTTTTATTGCCCAGCCCTAAAGCCCAGAAAGCATTAAGCAAGAATCCGGCATTTTCCGGAGTCATTTTTATTTTTCCGTTATCCGAACCGTAAAGAATTTTCTTCATTTCGTCATCCATGCCGCCTCTATCCGAATAGAGCGATTCAAACTGCGTACTGTCAATAACTCCTTTTTCCACCATTTGAGCGCCTATGTTGCCCCAAATAACCGGAAGTTCCACTCCCTCTTGAGGAATAACTGAATTTTCATCAATAAGCGCCTCGCCTACCGAGGCCTGCTGTTTTATTCCTCCATGAGTATAAGCCCAAGAACCGCCCAAAATTAAAGCGGAAATAACTATGCTTAGAGGCAAGAAATTCTCTTTTTTCATTAGAGTTTTGTTAATTCTTTTGCCAATTCTTCGTTTCGGTTAGCCATATAAGGGTCATCTAGCGTAAAGCGGACTATTCCCTCTTTGTCAATTAAGTAATAAGTGTGTCCGGGAAACGCGCCTTTGTGCATTGAAGAAGGCAATGTCATAGTGTCGTAGGCCTTAGAAACATTAGCTCCGGCGTCAAAAAGCACTTTCGCTCCTTTTAAATAAGGTAGGTCTTTTTGAGCATTAATCCATTGTTTGGAAGAATCAACTACTACTGAAAAAGCAACGGTGTTTTCCGTATTTAATTTATCCAGCTCCACCACCTGATCCAAGCAAGCCGGGTAGCACATCAAGCCCTCGTTAAAGAATAAGATAACATTCTTTCCCAAAAGCGAGCTTAAGGCAACTTGATTGCCCTCCATGTCGGGCAGGCTAAAATCAGGCGCTTTCTTGCCGACGGCTGTTTTAAAACTGAATTGTCCGTTATCAATAATGCCGGCAGTTTCTTTATTCCCCCTGCCCTGCAAAAATATGATTCCGGTTAAAATGGAAATAGAAATTACGACAATGCCGATAATTAAAGAAATATTTTGTTTCATTTTATTTGTTTTAATGAAGTTTTAATTATAATAAATATAAGCGCGATAAACAATACCGGAAAAACAAACCAGGGTATACTGCCGATTATCTCCTTAAGGTTATATAGATATTTAGCCGTCAAAATATTAACTCTTAACAGCATATCGGACTCCATTCTTAATCGGTCGGTCAAGGTTAAAAATAAGATTAAAGCGCCGATTAAGAAGAACATAATGCCGGCTAAAGATTGAGAAAGGTTTGCGACGATTTCCCTGCCTAAAATTTTATAGCGAACCGGCTTTTGGAGAACGGAAAATCTTTCAGTAAAGTTTATTTTGTCAAAAAATAGAGAAATTATGAAAAGAGGCAAAACCATTCCCAGGACATAAACCAGGGAATACATTCCTCCCCAGAAAATCGATCCCGGTAAAACCGAAAGGGCGATGACTCCGGCTAAGACAGGAGCGCAACAAGTAGTGGCCAGTCCCGAAAATATTCCCAAAAGAAAAATTGAGCCGATGCCTTGGTTATCCAATTTCGGACTCACATGGAAAGGAAGTCTCGGGTGAAAGCCCAAGAATATGGAAAGTCCCAAAAGAATCATAAAAATTCCCCCAAAAAAATAAATCCAACTATGAAGCTCAATAATCAATCTTCCAAACCAGCCAAAACCCAGTCCTAAAGGCAGGAATACCAGGAATATTCCTAAAAAGAAAACAAAGGTCATAAAAAGAACTTTTCTTCTCTGCTTAAAAATTGAGGCCAAATAGGACGGCAATAAAACAGTAATGCAGCAGGGCGCGAATAGAGCCGCCATGCCGGCCAAAAATGCCGTAATTAACGAAGTGTTGATTAGAATATCCATTTAAATATTTTTAGAATTTTCAAAAACTTTTAATAATTCTTTGATTTTCTTTTTCCTTTCCTTTAGGTCGGCGCCCTTTATGGCTTCGATTACGCACGTATTAAGATGGTTTTTCAGAATCATCTGATTGAGCTTTCTGATTGCTCCGACCACAGCTTCATTTTGCTTGATGATATCAAGGCAGTATTTGCCGTCATCCAGCATTTTTTTGATTCCTCCAAAATGCCCGGAGATATAATTCATCCTGTTTAAAATTTGTTTTTTGAAGCTTTTTTCCATATTTGTTCATTGCACCCACCCACGGGGGGTATAGCATTAATATTAATCCGGTCAAGCTGCCCTGTCAAGACATAAAAACTCCCGGAAGATCCGGAGAGTTTTACCATAAACATTTTAATTCCTACCCGCAACTTTATTGAATTTCTTTTCTATGCTCTCCCAGTTGAGATTTTGGAAATAGGTCTCAATGTAGCTCTTTTTGTCCGACCCGAAATCAATAAAGTAAGCGTGCTCGTACATATCCAAAACTACAATCGGAGCCGCGCCCCAAATGCCGTAAAGATTATGAGCATCGGCAATATAGTTTCTTAATATGCCTTCGTTAAAGTCATAAGCTAAAATTACCCATCCCCTGCTTGCCATGCCTAAGGCTTTGAAGTGTACGGCCCATTCTTCAAAAGAACCGTAGTCTTTTTTAATAGCCTCTATAATCTCTCCCGCAGGCTGACCCTGACCGCCCAGAATATCGAAATAGGCCTCATGCAAAAGCACGGCATTGGCCGTAAACGTTTGTTCAACTTTTAACTCTCTCAATTCTGAAAAAGTGGCGTTAGCTTGAGATAAATCAACTATCTTTAATTTATCTTGGATTTCCTGCCATTTTTTAACATAGCCCTGATAAAGCTTCCCCCAATGGATATCTATCGTCTTATCAGAAATTCCATGCAAACTCTTGAACGGCAGATTTTTAATTTCCCCGTAGTTTTTCATATATTTATAATAGCATATTGATAATGTAATCTCGAGCTTCCAACTGTTCCTTTATGCTGTTTTCCATCTCAAGGGCCGCGAATTTCCCAAAGTATTTTTTAGGATAATTCTTTAAGTAATTTAACTCCGACAAATTTTTTAAAAAATGGGGGTGCTGATTTTTAGTATATTCAACACCTCTCTTATCTAAAAATGATGGTTTTTCAGCGGGGCTGATATGATTGCAGCCGCAGCCATATTTTTCCATCATTTCAATATTATGCTTATAAATATCAGGCCTGAACAGTCTGTCGTTGTCTAAATGCGATAAATCCAGACAAATGCCGGCAAATTCTTTGATTTCGCTTTCATCTAAAGGCTCATAGACATTTTCAATATAAATCATCTTTCGGTATCGTTTATAATCAGAGAAATACGGAAACTCTCTTTTGGTGTGAAAATTAAAGGCTTCAGTTCGGTAATTTCTTATCAAATAATCAATTTCGTCTTTAACCATGTCTGATCTTAAGTGGACAAAGGGGATTTTAATTTTTGTATTTTTTAATAAAGAAAAAATTTCTTGTCTTTCTTTAAAATTTACTAACGTCAAAAAAAGAGCGACTTCTTCTAGCCCCAAACTTTTAACTTCTTCAATCTTTTCCCGCCAGTCAAAAATCGTGGTAATGGCCGGCAAAATTTTCATACGTCCAATTTTAAATATTAAATGCCGACTGAACCACCGCCTGATAAAAGTATGGCTAAGTTAGCTGCCAGTAAAATCAAATCAAACTCCCAGCCCATTTTATCTTGAGCGGTAAAAGAAACGCGCCATTTTGTTTTTTTCATATACAAAGCGCCCAGCATTATTATGGCTAAGATTAAAGCGGCTAATTGAGTAAACACTCCTAAAATTAATCCTGCGCCAGATAAAAATTCTGCTAAACCCAAGATTAAAACCCCTGCCATACCGCCCGGAAAGCCCATCATCGGAGCCAAAGTTTTGGCATTTTTTATCTTCGGTAAAGCGTGATAAATAAAGATGAGGCCGACGGCTAAACGAAGTAAAAATAATCCCTGGTCACTAAATTCTAATAATTGCGGAAACATATAATTAATGTTTAATTGGTTAATTTTATTCGACTTTTTTAAAAATTATTTCAATTTTATCTTCGTCCTGCATCATGTAATTTTCGAAGTCGCTATTTTCTTTGCCATTAACCAACATTTTCAGTCGGCCATCGGTACCCGAACATTTATCAAGAACACAGTTTTTATCAAAAGTTTTACCCCATGCCTCAAAAAATCGGGCAAGGAGAAGATCGTCTTTCCTGACTGTTCCCGAAAATTCCATATGAATAATGTTGTCGCGGTCGTGAGTGTGTATCGGATTATGGGGAAGCTTTTCAAGGCCGAGACCGGCCGGAATGCCTTGAGCTTCGCCAAAAATACTGATGCTTAAATTAGAGTGCCAATGCAGGCCGTTTCTTGCAATAATGTCTGATTTAGGTCCGGGTTCGGAAGATCTTGAAAAGAGAAACCATACTCCAAGCGCCGAAAAAATAATTATAACAATAACGAAAGTTTTCATATTAAGATTAATATACCATATTTACAGTAATTCCAAAAGTTTTAAATAGAAAAAGCCGTTCTCGATTTTACTCGGAACGGCTTTTATTTTACTTTTCTGGCGCAGGATCCCCCGTCTCCTTTACGTCTTTGGAGCTGCAAACAGGGCAAACCCCATCTTTTTTACAGACAATAATTCCACACGAACATCTTAGCAAGTCTTCCCTGGTATCCCTCAGAAAACCGAAAAACCAGATTAAACTAACCATTATACTTAGAATTATTCTAACTATAATGGTGCCCCCAAGAAGAATACTCACGACCCATATGAACGCAAGGATTGCGACTAATACCCACCAGGTACGACAGAATGACTCCCCCCATGTTAATTTACGCATGATACCCTCCTTTATCTGCCAAATCTTCGTTGGCGTTTTTGGTAATCCCTCAAGGCCTCATCTAAGTTTTCTTCTGAAAAATCAGGCCAATGTTTTGAACAAAAATACAATTCAGCGTAAGACGCTTCCCATGTCAGAAAATCGGAAATTCTTTGCTCGCCGCTTGTTCGGATAATCAAATCGGCATCGGGAATATCGGCACTCCACAAATATTTTCTGATCAATGCCTGATTGATTTTTTCCGGCGGTATTTTCTCTTCGATGATTTTCCTTATCGCTTCCGCCATTTCCTCCCATCCGCTGTAAGAAATAGCCAAGTTAAGAAATCCTTGTTGATTATCTTTTGTAAAGGCTTCCGCGTCTTCAACTAATTTCTGTAATTTCGCGGGCAATCTGCTTTTTTGTCCGATGACCTTGAATTTTATGCCTTTTTGGTGAAGTTCGTGAATTTCATCGGAAATAGCGGATTGAAAGAGGTTCATTAAAAAATTGACCTCTTCCTTATTCCTGTCCCAATTTTCGGCGGAAAAAGCATAAAGTGTCAGAATTTTTATCTCCCGATCCCTGCACCACCTTAAGACCTCTTTGACTTTTTTAACGCCTTCTTGATGACCGCCATATAAGGCTATCGCTTTTTCTTTGGCCCATCGCCGATTACCATCCATGATTATGGCTAAATGACAAGGAACTTTGTTCATGCACAACCTCCTAAAATGTTTGATGCGATGTTCAACGTTAAAGGTTAAACGGTGCAACCTTTAACGTTGAACATTAGCGTTCTAGTCTTGATCCGACGGTTTTTAATCTTATCTTAGTTTTCGGCAACATAAAATCCTTTTTTCGGAAAACTCTCTTTTGCGAATGTCTTTTTGGTTTTATCATAGTAATTTATCTCCGTCAATCTTTATTTTATCGGGCAACAGCCAAGATATCTTGCTGTTGCCTAAAAAATAAACGGCTTTAGTTAGTAATTTGGAAAAAATAATCTTATAGTAAAAAGTTTTTCTTGCTTCCTTATGATATTTTACTAAATCAGGGAAATTTTTCAAGAGCAAATCGGCTGCCACCAACCCCCAGATCACTCCCCCGCCGGACCAGGGCTTGGTCAGGCCGGCGGCGTCGCCGCAGAGCGTAATTTTATTATTCTTAGGAATTAAAAATCCCTGCGGTATTAAAGCCGATTTTATATTTCCAAGAGAAAGATTATTTTTTTGGCAAAAATCATCCAAAAGTTTTCTGGCGTTATTCAAATCAGTAATTATCCCGTATTCTGTCTCTTCGCCGCGCGGAATCTTCCAGATAAAACCGTTTTTAACCGGCCATGTTTCCACCCATTCGACTCGCTTCGCTCGCTCAGGGCAAGCAACAAACCCTAAAATACCCAGGCGATATTCCGGCTCGGGAAGCCCCAAAGATTTTCTTGTTTCCGAATTTGCGCCATCACAGCCGATGACTCTGTCAAACTCTAAAGAGCCAGCGATGCGACTGTGAACGGAGGGGTTAGGATTATTTAAAATAATATCGGCACCAGCATTTTTGGCTAAGTCAGCAACTAATCTGTCTAACTCGGCATGGCTCATGACGAAAAACTTTTTGGCAAAATCCACTCTCACGGTTTTTTTAGGGAAATGAATCAAAGTAAAATTTATCTGATTTTGGATTAATTTTTTACTTTGAGGTATGAAGTCCAAAATTCTTTCGGAAAAAAGGCCGGAGCAAGCTTCTTTGCTGATAGTATTCTTTTTTTCAAAAACAGTAACCTTATGCCCTTTTTCCGAAAGTTTCCAAGCCAAATAGAGCCCGTTAATTCCCGCTCCGATTATAGCAACTCTCATATAAATTGATTTTACCAAATTAAAGCACCGAAGCCAAAGCCTCGGTGCCATTATTTTAAATCTTAAGCGTCTTGCCTACAGAAAGCCGTCGGGTTTTTTTGCCGCCGATAAGTTTTTTAAACATCTCGCAACTTTTTTCGGGCGCATGGAACGGAATTATCATTCCCGGTTTAGTTATCTTCACTACGTCTTGCTGATCGCCGCGATAACCATGCCCGGAAGAATGGGCTATTGTTTCCTCGGGATTAAAAGATAAGCCGAGTTTTTTCGTCTCTCCGTGGTGCATTATGACTGTTGCGCCACTCTTATGTAATTTTTCAACCGTATCTTTAATTTTTTCCTCGTTCCCCGGTATGCCCCTTGAGGAAAAAATATCCGTATCTTGGCCAGAAGACGATAAAGCATGTTCTCCATTAACCATTCGTGAAAGAGCCGAATTATCTTCTCCTTGCGACCCGGTGATAAGCACGATCTCGCCGTCTCTATATGGTCGTCGTCCGGTTATTTGAATATATGAATCTGTCATATTCCTTCCGGCAACGCCGACTGTCTTATTCAATTTTTTGGCGATTTTCAGGATTCCTCTCATTCTTTCGATATTCGAGGAAAAAAATGTGATAATTACTCGGCCACTTGCGTATCTTATAATCTTTTCAATGGAATCCAGGGCTAACTGCTCTCGCGGAGTAAAGCCCTCCATCTCTATATTGAGAACATTCAGGATAAGGCAATCTATCTCGCCCGCCTTATTTTTAATCTCCTGAAATGTTGCTCGGCTTTTTTCCAGGCTATTCTCCATGCCGTTCATTCTGAAGTCCCCCGTATGTAAAATGCTTTTTTTGCCGCATTTTATAAGAATAGCGTGAGCGCCCGGTATGGAGTGCTGCACCGGGAAAAAAGATATTTTCAAATCACCGATTTCTAAGTCATTATCCTTATCATAAATCTGGAATTTTGCGCCTGGCGGTATTTTCAATGTATCGGAATAACGACCGGTAAACGGTATGGATTCTTGCGAGATAAATACCGGTATATTCCGGGCGAAAAGCTCTCTCACAGCCCCGAGATGATCAAGGTGCGGGTGAGTAATAACCGCACCCTTTTTTCTTTTTCCCAATAATTCGTCTAAAAGATCAAGGCGAGGCGGAGGATTATAAGTCCAATCAGCGCCGGGCAGAGGTTTTATTCCGCAATCAATGATAACTGCGGAACTGTCGCTTTCGCAGATAAGGCAATTATGTCCCACCTCATTTACTCCTCCGGCAAAAGTGATCGCCAGCTTGTCATTGTTCATCCAAAGCATTTTCTGCTCCTTTCCAGTATAGATTGAGTTAATGTGCTACACGAAATTTACATTATTAGGTCTGATTTGTCAAATGCGGGTTTTCGCCGCAATGTATCCCATGGCGAAAGAAAGCAGAGAAATTAATACTACACCTATCGCTAGGATTATATCGGTTTGATGGGTTTTGACAAAATTAATTAGTTTTGCTAACATGGAAATATAATAAATAATTCATCCTTCGACAAGCTCAGGACACTTCGACTCGGCAAGCTATAAAAGATACTTGCACTGAGCGAGGACTGAGCGTAGCGAAGGACGAGTCGAAGTGTGGCTACAAGCAAAGCAACTGGTTCAACAAGGCTGGGGAGAGATTCTCAGCCAAAATATCTAGGCATAAAACTCTTTGCCGGCGAAGTCGTGAGGCCGGGAATGGTTATTGTGAGGCAAAGAGGCACGAAGCTTCTTCCCGGAAAAAACGTCAAACGAGGAGCCGATGACACTCTTTACGCTATGAAGGGGGGCGTTATTCGCTTTTCCATAAAAAATAAAAGGAAGTTTGATAATTCTCAACGTTTCGCCAGGGTAGTCAATGTCGATGTTCAACGTTAAAGGTTAAACATCGCGATGTTCAACCTTTAACGTTGAACATTTCGCTTAGCCGCTACTCTAATAAACTCTCTAAACAAGGGGTGAGGATTTAAGGGCCTCGATTTAAATTCCGGATGAAATTGCGAAGCGACAAAAAACGGATGATTTTTAAGTTCAATAATCTCCACTAAGTCCCTTTCCGGATTAACTCCGGCCACAACCAGTCCGTTTTTTTCAAGTTCGTCCCTAAAATCGTTATTGATTTCGTAGCGATGGCGATGGCGCTCTGAAATAACCGTATTTTTATAAGCCACATAGCTTTTTGTGCCTTTTTTTATAAGGCATTTATAGCTGCCTAATCTCATAGTTGCTCCGTATTTTTTCTCTGACAATAGGGCCTTTTGCTCGGGCATAACGTCTATAACCGGAGAAGCCGTTTTTGGATTAAATTCCCGCGAAGAGGCATCTCTAATCTTGCAAACATTTCTGGCAAATTCAATTACGGCCAGTTGCAATCCCAAACAAAGCCCCAAGTAGGGTATTTTTTGTTTACGGCAGAATTCTATTGCCTTAATTTTGCCTTCAACTCCCCTGCTGCCAAAACCGCCCGGCACAATAATCCCGTCGTAGTTTTTCAATTCATTAATGCGATCGGAAGACTTCTCGTATTGTTCTGCGGAGAGCCAAGTAATCTCGGGAGCTCGTTTATTGGCCCAGCTTGCATGCTTTACCGCTTCAATGACTGAGATGTAAGAATCTTCCAAAACAAAATTTCCTGTGGCGAAATACTTGCCGACAATTCCTATTTTTACCCTGTTAAATGATTTCGCCTTCGGCGAAATCCCCGCCTTGCGGGATTTAACGGGGTGAACCGGTTTTTCTAAATTCTTAATCACCCCGACTAACTTCCGCCATTCCCTCGTATTTTTATTTTTTACTTTGAGTCCTAAGCGCGAAAGCAGTTTTTCACCGAGCTTATCTTTTTCAAAGTTTATCGGGACATCATAGATACTTGAAACATTAGGCGCTGAAATTACATATCCCCTTGGAATGCTGCACATAAATTCTATCTTCTCTTTACGTTTTTTATCCAAAGGAACTGCGGCGCGGGCTAACACCATATCGGGGTGCAAGCCAACAGCATTCAAACTGCGGACCGCATGTTGAGTTGGTTTGGTTTTCAATTCGTCTCCGCCGGCGCCTAAAGCCGGAAGAAAGCTCACCAACACCAAAGCAACATTTTGCGGAGTCTTTATTTTTAGCATTCTCACCGCTTCCAAGAATAGTATGTTTTCATATTCTCCCACCGTACCGCCGATTTCCACTACCGCTATGTCCGCCTTATCTTTTTTTATGGCCGAATTAATCCGATCAATCACTTCTAATGGTATACGAGGAACAACTTCCACCTGTTTTCCGCCGTATCCCATAGCGCGTTCTTTCTGGATAACCGAAAGATAGACGCTGCCGGTAGTCATGTAATTAATGCGGCTGAAACTGCGATTAAGGAAACGTTCGTAATTGCCCATGTCCTGATCGCATTCCGTACCGTCGTCTAAAACAAAAACCTCCCCGTGTTCGGTTGGGTTCATTGTCCCGGCATCAACATTTACATACGGATCTATTTTAAGCGCTGTAACTTTATAACCGCTGGACTGCAAAATATTCCCGATAGATGAAGCGGCAATCCCTTTTCCGACGCCCGACATTACTCCGCCGGCTACGAATATGTATTTAGTCATCCTTTTGTTCCGTTATGATTACCTTTATTTCGGTCTCTAAATTATGAGGAAAATGAACTTTTATCGGAAATTCGCCGGTTTCCTTGATGGGATGCTTCAGATCAATTTGAGATTTTTTAATATCAAAGTTCAACTCTTTAAATCTTTCGGAAATTTTTTGAGCGTTGATTGATTCAAACAACTGGCCCTCATCGCCAATTTTAACGGTGATCACCAGCTCCATGCCGTCAATGCTTGAGGCGATGTCTTCAGTTTTGTTTAAATCATCTTCGGCGCTTTTTTTTAAAATTTCTTTTTGAACTTCCAGCCATTCCAAGGCTTCTTTAGTGGCCGGTTTCACCAAACCCTTGGGAATCAAAAGATTTCTGGCGTGGCCGTCAGAGACATTTTTGACTTCGTATTTTTTGCCGAGCTTATTAACGTCTTGAAGAAGAATTACTTTCATGATATTTACAATATAATTTTATTCCATCTCCCTTAAAATTTCAATGGCTTTGTCCAGCTGCGGGTCTTTTTTATTTTTATAATCTTCCTCGGTCATCTTTATTTCAATATCCGGCGTCAATCCCTGGCCATTGATCATGGTACCTTTAGGCGTGAGCCATCTGGCGACGGTTATTTTCAATGAGCCGTTCCTTAATTCTTCCAGTTGCTGAACCGACCCCTTGCCAAAAGATTTTTCTCCGATCAATAAGATATTGCGATTATCTCTTAGAGCTCCGGCTAAAATTTCCGAAGCGGAAGCCGATCCTTTGTTTATCAAAACAATCATCTTATAAGAAGAAAAATTGGAAGGACCTTTTGCCCGGTATTCCTGGTTCTCTTCTTTTCCGCCAAAATCCTCAATCGCCACAAGGTCGTCTTTTTCCAAAAACCAACCCGCGATATCTTGGGCCACCTCAAGATAGCCGCCGGGATTGTTCCTTAAATCCAAAATTATTTTCTTGGCGGGACTTTCTAAGATTTCTAAGCCGGCTTTGTTGAAAGAAGAACGCGCCACTTCGGAAAATTGATAAAGTCTGATATGAGCTATGCCGCCGTCTTTAATTTCCAATTTTATTGACGGGACCTCAATAACATCCCTGATAATTTTAAAATCTTTGACATCGTCCCAGCCGTCCCTGAAGACAGTTAAGCTTACCTCCGTTCCTCTTTGCCCGCGAATTAATTTTACGGCCTCGTCCACCGCCATATCGCCGGAATCTTGTCCGTTGATCTTTACAATTTTATCCCCCGCCATTAAACCGGCTTTTTCTGCCGGCGTTCCCTCCATTGGCGCAATTACCGTGAGTATGGAATTTCTGACGCCGATTTCCATGCCTACGCCGGAAAATTCTCCATTAACGTCTTCTTTGAAAATTTTTGTTTCTTCGGGCGGGAAAAATACCGTATAATCGTCTTTTAAAGAATCGGTCATGCCGGTTATCGCCCCATAAAGCATTTTTTTATAATCAATTTTGGAATTATCAACATATTTTTCTTCCAGCTTGCGCCAGGCCTCCCAGAATAAAGAAAAATCTAAATTTTCCGGCTTCCCCAGCTCTTCGTTGATAATCCCTTGGGGTGCAGTGATGGGAATCCGGTTTTGCCCAAAATAAAATCCTGCCCCGAAAGCGGCAAAAACGATTGCAATATAAAAAACTAATAAAAACCCTTTTTTCATTTTATTGTCTAATTTTAGCAAATCCATGAATGACAGTAAAGTCTTCGGATTACCGTACGTATTTATTATTTAAAATGATTAACAATATCGAGGATTTCTTTATCTATAGACCCCTGAGCTATTTTTATGGCATTCAGCAAGTCATCATAAATTATTTTTTCTTGTTTATTGAATCCGGGTCGGGAATCAAACATTTCGATTTTTCTTTCCACCTCTTTTTTTAAATCAACAAATGCGCGGTAAAGGCTGTTTCTCGCCTCTTCAGCCTCCTTTTTTAAAGATTTCTTCAACTGCCTTGATTTGCGGATATCGAACCAGATAAAAATTATTCCTAGAGATAGTATCACGAGTAAAAACATGGCTAAATTTCCAAAGGTAATCATAATAGGTCCTAATTCAACGCCCGAAAAGTCAACTTCAATATTTTTTTCTTCCGACGGCTCGCTGATTGCCCCCGTTTCATCTTGAGCCATAGCCGATAATTGATAAAAATCAGATTTTAAAATATCGTCTGAGAAAAAAAACCACTCTCCATTTTTATCGCTGTGAGCTCGCCACTCTTTTAATGTTCGGTCGTTTTCTTTAAGGAAAATCAGCACTTCCGCGTCAGGAGTAGCGGTTCCCGAGATATAAAAAGCCTCGGAACCGGAAATAAACTTTCTCGGCCAAACGGTAATCAGCGGTTTTTCCATCGGCTTAATGTCTATTTTCGTTGTACTTTCTCCGGAATTTTCAACAAATGTTTTTCCCGCCGCAAAGCTATGGGTATCAACCATGCCGGTAAAAATAAAAAATAACAAAATGAAAAATATAAGAATACCTTTTTTATTCATGTAATTTTTTGATTATTTCCTGTTCATTTTTTTTAAATTTTGCTTCCGCCTTTCTGAATGATTTTTCGATGCGGCGAAGTCGTTTGCGGTATTTTATTTCCAAATAAATAACTAAGGCCAAAACAATCATTAGAATAATAAGCATTAAAGTCACCTGCGTCCAGCTAAAAAACCAAATAAAGATACTAATGCCCACCCTTGAAATGTAGATAAATTTATTATTTGGAATGATTTCAATCTTTTTTGCGGAATCCGTGAAATTAAAAGCGCCGTCAAAGGCCCTAACAATAATTTCATATTGCCCGGGATCAGAGTCGGGCAATTTATAGGGAGAACTGATTTCAGTGAAAAACGCATCAGACCCGTTTTTGCGGCTGTCGGATAAATTAATTAATTTTAAAGAGTAATAATCTATGCCGGAGAGATTATCAGTTGTCACAAAGGTTATTATCGGTTCCTGGGGAACTACAAAATCAGAGCGTAGGGTCGGCCTGAGATCTAATTGAAAATAAGCCGGCGGTGTTTTATCGATTTGTAAAATATAATGGCTGATGCCTCCCCAGATATTCCCATTTTTCGCTTTGATATGAAAATACCAAATGCCGTCTTCTAGATCGGAATAAGAAATCGAAGTATTATCTCCCTCAGAAACATTATCAACGTCTCCGAATAAGCTATTGTCGAGACTATAGGAAAAATCATTCACTCCCTCGTCTTTTGTCCACGAAATAGTCGGCGAATTATTGCCGTACCATTTATTTTGGTCGAGATGAGTTGGTGAAAAAACTTCCGGACCTTCCGGCGGAGGGATAATCAGCCGATAAGCGCCACGATTTAAAGAATTCAAGATATTCGTACCCTTGCCGTTATCAAGTAAAACCTTGGAAGAATCGGAAAAACTAATTGTAGCTTCGCCGGGAGCTATGGCTCTAAAGGTGATGGTTGAAATCAATCCCGAAGAAGTATTAACTCCTGGACTTGGTATCCCCCCCTGGAAAGAAGCGGTGCCTTCAATATTAGAATAAGACGGTTGGGCGAGCCAGACGGAAATTAATGATTTTCCGGCAGTGGGGCTGGCTATCTGGACTTTTTTAGGATCAAATTTTAAATCAGCCTTGACTACGTTGATATTATTATCGCCGGTATTGACAAATACCGAAACATTAAAGGTACTGCCGATAAAAAAGGTGCCGGATGACGGCGATAAGTACAAAGAAGCGGTCTCGGCCGCATGTCCACCAGCCGGAAAGAGCATCAGAAAATATAAAATAAAAAATAGGAGATAAGATGATGGTTTAAATTTTTTCACGTATTTTTTCAATAGAAGTAAGATCATTCCTGCTAATAATATCAGCGAGACAATAACAGTCGGCTGTTGATTTTGTTCTTGAGTTAACGGCGCCGGAAGATATTCAGCCATCTTTTCATTCCCAGACATATCAACCGCCTTCGCAAGAATTTTTTCACCCAATTTTTGATTTTTCAATAAATAAGGGCTTCGGGCTTTCTGCCACTCTCCATCGCCTTCTTTCACTTCATAATAATCTATTCCCGAAATATTATCGGAGCTCATAAAAATCAAATAGTTTTCATTCTTAATTTTCGCAACTTCCAACTGGAAAGATTCCGGCGGGGAAGAATCGATCATCGCTTTGTAAGTTATTTTTGGAGTCCATTTTCCGTTGACACCCTGCCTTAAATGAAAGTAATAAATGCCTTCGGCCAGCCCTTTATAGGTAATATCGCCCTGCCACATTAAGGTGCCGTCTGGCGTATCGGCAATTTCATCAGGGGAGGCCAATGAATCATGGCTTAGAAGATAGCTGTATTCCGTACCTTTAATTAATTTCCACTTTAGGTCGAAATCACTTTTAGTATACCATTTATCTTGGTTGGAATGCGACGAAGAAGTAATTATCGGCAAGTTTTCAGGCTTCCGGACCAGCTGATAATCCCCTTCCCCGAAATTTAATAATACAGGAGAACCCTCGCCGTCATTTAAAAAAACGCGGGAATTTTTTTTGAAATTTAGACTAGCCGAATTGCGCTGATCAATTGATGAATTTACCCGAAAGGTTGCTGAAAAAAGCTTGGCGTTTCCGGAAAAACCATTAGGAATGCCGCCGGCAAAATCGATCAAGCCATTTTCATTTGAAGATGAGGGCGGTTTAGGCCATAAACTCAAAACAGAGCCTCCTTCGGAAGTCTTAAGCGCCTCCAGTTTATCTTGCGGGAAAACCAGGCTTCCTTCAATCGTATTAATGATTTCCCCTTCTGTATCCAGCCAAATTTCGACAACAAAACTGTCGCCTTGCCAAATTTCTTGAGATTGAGGCAATGTGTACAAAATTGCCGCCCGGCTTAACAGGGGAAAAAATAATATGATAATCGTAAATAATAATATTTTTTTAAACATAAATTATCCAGCCCAGTAATACATCATTATTGAAAAATCAACGATATCTACATAACCGTCTCCCTGGATGTCAGCGCAGGTATTTTCTTTTGAGATGCCCCACCAAAAAAGCAAAATTGAAAAATCAATCAAATTAACTTTACCGTCAAAGTTGAGGTCGGCTCCTTGGCAAACGCTGGGCGGAGACAATGGCTTTTTGGGCTGAACAGGCACAGGAGGACCGATTGTAAAAGATAAACTTTGAGAAAATTCTGATTGCTGCGATGTTTGTAAGATTCCCTTAGCCTTAACTTGATAAGTTCTTTTTATAAGTTTATCCGTATCAAGCCCAAAAAGCCATTTACCGTCGGAGCCGGTTTGGGCTGTTTTAGCGATGAGCCCCGGAGAAATTAAAAGATAAACGTCGCTTCTCGGAAATGATTCGCCTCCGATATCAAGAATCTGTTCTTTAGGGATTTCGGTTTTTGCAAGAAAAATAGTGGGTGGAATAAAAATATTAGAAAGAGTAGTTTTAGTGTTCCATAAAACATGGATCGTGTAATTCAAGGTTATTGATTTTCTGCCCTCCGAATCTTCGGCAAAAATATCGAAAATATGAACACCCTCAATGAGCCCGGTTATTTTTTTTTCAAAATAGCCCTTGTCATCGGCCAAAAAAGTTGCTGCAACCTGGCCCTGTCTTAAAATTGTCAGCAACGCATGCGGATAAGCCATGCCCTTAAATATGATTTCAGCCGGAACAGATTCTTCAAAACCGCCTCTGCCGGTAGGAGTAGTCCCGCCGCCCGGTTGCAAACTTTCAATGGTTACCGAGACAGCCGATCCCCCTTCAAAAACACAGACATTGCTTCTGCAAACCCGCCCCTCCAGCGAAGCACAATCGCTGTCATTAACGCAGGCGAGCCCAAAAACAAAAACAGGGACTCCTGTGAGCCCCAGTAA
>JAUSHA010000008.1 GCA_030648815.1 bacterium
CAGCGCGTAATTTATGGCGGGTAGATATAATCAAGGCTGCTCAAGCAATTTTAAATGGCGAAGATATTCCATCGAAGTTTATTATCAAAGAGCACCCTCCGCTAGTTCATTTTTTAGATTTTAGCTTGGTCGTAAATCACAACCATTTGTTTTTAGTGCCCAATATTGAGAACGCCATCCCAATTTTTATGAAAAAAATAAATGGCAATTTCGCTTTATATCTTAATTTGAAATATAACAACAAGGGGGTGGTATTTAATGGTCCCTATAAAGATGTAGTTATAAAAACTCAACTTCAGGCAGATACGGTAAGTCGCTATATTAGCATTATTAATTCTTTAGATGTTTTTCAGCCGGGCTGGAGAGCGGAGGGTCTAAAAAATTCAGAAAAAGCCTTTGAGTTCCTAAGAAATTTTCAATTTTCCAGTTTCCCTGACAAAATAGGGAAGAGAAAATCAAAAATTTTAGCTCCTCCAGAAATTTTAGGCAAATATCTCACATTGGGTTCCGACGCCAAAAACTATAAAGAATTTACAGATGATTTTTTGAAAGAAAGATCGAATATGCCCTCGTCATTTTTTCTTGAATAACGAATGTTGCACCACCTGGTGGTGCAACACATACTTTTTTGTTTTCTAGGGAGCTGTTATAATATGATAATATGATTAAAAAAAGCGAACTATATTATCCAACGGAAGAATTTAAGAAGAATGCTTGGGTAAATGACCCTAAGATTTATGAGGAGGCCGGAAAAGATCCGGTTAAATTTTGGGAGAAATTAGCCCAAGAGCTTTTTTGGTTTAAGCCATGGAAAAAGGGATTTTTGCATAAGCCTCCGTATTTCCAATGGTTTGTCGGAGGGAAGATAAACATTACTTCTAATATATTCGAAAGAGATTGGGAGGCAAGAAAAAATAGGATAGCTTTGATTTGGGAGCCCGAGCCAATCAGCGAAGAATCCAGAATTTTCACGTACGCCGAGCTTTTTAAGGAAGTTTGCCAATGCGCCAATTATCTTAAAAAAATAGGAGTTAAAAAAGGCGACAGGGTCGGCATATATTTACCCATGATCCCGGAAGCCGTAATGGCCATGCTTGCTTGCGCCAGAATCGGGGCCGTACATATCGTGGTCTTTTCGGCATTTTCCCCGGATGCCTTAAGAGTGAGACTGCAAGATACCGAGGCCAAGGTGCTGATTACGGCCGACGGATATTATAGAGGCGGAAAATTCATTGATTTATTAAAAAATGCCGAAGATGGCATTAAGGAAACTAAAGTAAAGAAGCTGGTAGTAGCTCAAAGATCGGGCAAGACGCCGTGGTCCTTCGACTCGGCTCAGGATAAACAGGAAGAAAAAGATTTTTGCAAAGCGGCTGAAATGAATTCGGAAGATTTGCAATTTATTCTCTATACGTCGGGCAGTACGGGTAAGCCAAAGGGCTGTATGCACGCTTGCGGCGGTTATACGGTTCAGTCATACTGGACAGGCAAATGGATATTTGATTTTCATGAAAATGATATTTTTTGGTGTACCTCGGATTTGGGCTGGGTTACCGGGCACACATATACGACCTACTCTCCATTGCTGAATGGAATTACTACTTTAATGTTTGAGGGAGCGCCTAATTTTCCAACGCCGGACAGATGGGCTCAAATTATTGAAAAACACGGCGTTACGGTATTTTATACCGCCCCCACGGCTATCAGAATGTTTGAGAGCTACGGCGAGGATATTCTTAAAAAATACCGGTTTGATAAATTAAGGTTGCTGGGCTCTGTGGGCGAACCAATCGATGAGTCGGCCTGGCTGTGGTATTATAAAAATATCGGTAAGGAAAATTGTCCGATTGTTGATACCTGGTGGCAGACGGAAACCGGCGGAATTTTAATTACTTCTTTGCCTGGCGTGGGCCCATTCAAGCCGGCTTTTACGGGCCTTCCTTTTCCGGGGGTAAAAGCTGAAGTTAAGGATGGAAATTTGTTGATTTTGCCGCCTTTTGCGCCCGGTCTTTTAAGGGGAATATATAAAAATCCTAAAAAGTACCTGGAAACCTATTGGTCGCAGTATGGCAAAGAAGCTTATTTTACTTCAGACGGAGCCATTGTTGATGAAAACGGTTTAATTAGAATAATCGGCAGAGTTGACGACGTCATTAAGGTAGCGGGACATAGAATAAGCACCGGAGAAATGGAGGCGGCCATTAATGAGCACCCTGAAATTACCGAGTGCGCGGTGATCGGCGTTCCGGATAGAATAAAAGGAGAAGCGCCGATTGTCTTCGCTGTTTATAACGGAGCAAAATTATCTGAAGAAATAAAAAAAGAAATTATCGGTCAGATTCAAAAAGGAATAGGTCCCATTGCCTTGCCAAAAGAAGTTTATCTGGCGGAAGATCTTCCCAAAACTCGTTCGGGAAAAATCATGAGAAGAGTTCTAAAAAAATTATGGGCCAAAGAAGAATTGGGAGATTTGTCTACCTTAGCTAATCCCGAGAGTGTTGATAAAATAAAAAAGATACTTTATGGATAAAAAACAGGAGCATATCTTATGGTTTAAAGACATCTTAATAGGCGATGTTCCTTTGGTTGGCGGAAAAAACGCTTCCTTGGGAGAAATGTTTTCAAAATTGACCGAAAAAGGCGTCAATGTTCCGAATGGTTTTGCTTTAACGTCCAAAGCTTACTGGTATTTTTTAAAGGAAAATAAACTCGATAACGCCCTAAAGGATATTTTTTCAAAATTTAATCCGGCCAGCATCAAAAGTTTGCAGGAAACGGGCAAGGCGGCGAGAGGCGTAATTTCAAAATCCAGATTTCCTAAAGATTTGGAAGAAGAAATTATTAAAGCTTATCAGGAATTAGGAAAGGAATACGGGGGAAACATTGCGGTGGCGGTGAGAACTTCCGGCGTGGCTGAAGACCGCCCCAATGCTTCTTTCGCCGGTCAGTTTGAAACTTATTTGAATGTTTCAGGCAAAGATAAATTATTATCTTCAATTAAAAAATGTATTATTTCGACTTTCACCGATCGAGCTATCGCTTACAGGGAAGAAAAAAAGATTTCCCAGTTGGAATTCGCCCTTTCCGTCGGCGTGCAAAAGATGGTCAGATCGGATTCGGCTTCTTCCGGCATTATTTTCACGCTGGATACGGAAACCGGTTTTAAGAACGCCATCCTGATAAATTCAATCTGGGGAGTCGGGGAAATGATCGTTAAAGGAAAAATCACCCCCGACCAGTTTTATGTTTTCAAGCCGACTAAAGCGATTATTGTTAAAAACCTGGGAAGAAAAAACAGGAAATATGTTTTTTCTGACAGCGGCGGATTAAAGGAAGTGGCGGTGCCGGCGCAAAATCAATTAAAGTTTTCCTTGACTGACGAAGAAATATTGAAATTGGCCGATTGGGCGCTGATTATAGAGAAACATTACGGCATAGCCGAAGATATTGAGTGGGCAAAAGACGGCAAAACAGGCAAGCTCTTTATCGTTCAGTCCCGGCCGGAAACAATTTACAACGCCCAGAAAGGCAATATTTATGAAGAATATGAGGTCAAAACCGCAAAAAAGCCGATTTTGATAGGTACCGCGGTGGGAAATAAAATCGGCCAGGGCAAGGTTCGCATCATCCAAGATGTTTCCAGGATTTCTGAATTTGAAAAAGGCGATATTTTGGTGACAAAGATGACTGATCCGGATTGGGTGAGTATTTTTCCGTTAGCTTCAGCCATCATTACCGAAGAAGGCGGCAAGACCTGCCATGCAGCAATCGTCTCCAGGGAATTGGGGGTTCCGGCAATTGTCGGGGCGAAAAACGCCACTAAAATTTTAAAAAACGGCCAGATTATTACGGCCGATTGCAGCCAAGGCATGCAGGGTAGGGTTTTTGAGGGAAAGATTTCATTTGAGATTAAAAAATATAACCTTAAAATCATTCCCGAGATTAAAACTAAAATAATGGTTAACATAGGAGCTCCCGACATGGCTTTTAAAACTTCTTTTTTGCCGGTGCAGGGAGTGGGATTGGCCAGGGAAGAATTTATTATTGCCGAAAAAATCAAAGTCCACCCCCTGGCCCTGTATAATTTCAATAGTTTAAAAGATTTAAAATTAAAGAAAAAAATTGAAGAAATTACTATTGAGCACAAAGATAAAAAAGAATTTTTTATCAAGGAATTAGCCGAGGGCGTGGCTCAAATTGCCGCCGGATTTTATCCGAGAGAAGTGATTGTCAGATTTTCTGATTTTAAAACCAATGAATATCGCAATTTAATAGGCGGAGAATTATTTGAGGGAAACGAGGAGAATCCCATGCTGGGATTCCGCGGCGCCAGCCGTTATCTGGATAAGGAATTTCAGCCGGCTTTTCAAATGGAGTGCCAAGCTATTAAACTTTGCCGGGAAGGGTTCGGATTGAAAAATATTTCAGTGATGGTTCCTTTTTGCCGGACACCGGAAGAAGGAAAGGCGGTTCGCGAATTGATTACAAAATTCGGCCTTTCAAATTTGAAAGTTTATATGATGTGCGAAATACCGTCAAACGTTATTCTGGCGGAACAATTTTTGGAAATTTTTGACGGCTACTCCATCGGTTCCAACGATTTAACTCAATTAGCTTTGGGCATAGACCGAGATAACGCTAAAATCGCCCATATCGGAGACGAAAGAAACGAAGCGGTCAAGCATATGATTTCCCGCGTCATCAGCGTCTGCAAGCGAATGGAAAAGTATTGCGGCATTTGCGGCCAAGCGCCGTCCGATTACCCGGAATTCGCCGAATTCTTAGTCCAAGAGGGAATAGAGTCAATTTCCCTCAATCCCGATACGGTCATCAAAACAATTTTACATTTATCTAAAAAGTAGTAAGATACAAATATTGAAGAAAATTTTTAAATAATTAAAATTATAATTAATTTTTTTAGAATATATGGCGAAGATTACTTTATCCATCATTAAAGCGGACATCGGAAGCATCGGCGGGCATATCAAGCCAAGCGAAAAATTACTTCAGACAGTAAAAGATTACATAAAAATTCACGGCAAGGGCTTAATCATTGATTCATACATCGGTCATACGGGAGACGACATCGCTATTTTAACTACCCACACGAGGGGAGTTCTTGATGAAAAGATTCACAAACTTTGCTGGCAGGCATTTGTTACCGGCACTAAGGTTGCCAAAGCGCAGGGGCTCTACGGAGCCGGACAGGACTTACTGAAAGACAGTTTTTCCGGAAATGTTAAAGGCATGGGGCCGGCAGTAGCCGAAATGGAAATTGAAGAGAGGCCGGCTGAGCCGTTCTTAATGTTTGCGGCTGATAAAACCGATCCGGGCGCCTACAATTTGCCGATGTACTTAACCTTCTGCGATCCCATGCACAATGCCGGCCTTTTGCTTTCCCCGAACATAAAAAAAGGATTTAAGTTTGTGATAATGGATGTTTCTTACACCAAGGCAGACAGATTCATTGAACTTAATACGCCGGAAAACATTTACGATATCGCCGTTTTATTGAGAGATCCCAATAGATTTGTGGTAGAATCTGTTTGGTCAAGATTTTCAGGCGAGCAAGCTGCTTCAGTGAGCACAACCAGACTTCATAATATAGCCGGAAAATATACCGGCAAAGATGATCCCGTAGCTTTAGTGAGGGCACAGAAAGATTTTCCGGCAACCGGCGAGATTTTATCACCCTATACCATCGCTCCTTTTGTCGCTGGTTTCATGAGAGGTTCTCATGCCGGACCATTAATGCCGGTTACCAGAAATTCTTCAATTTCCTTTTTTGACGGGCCGCCGGTAGTCAACTGCTTGGCATTTTGCGTGAAAGATGGTAAGCTTACAGAGCCGGCAGATGCCTTTGACCACCCTTATTGGGATTATGTCAGGAATAATGTTTCAAGGAAGGCGGAAGAAATAAGGCGCCAGGGGTTCTACGGCCAAGCCATGTTGCCCATGGCCGAGCTGGAATATACCGGCGTCATGGACACACTTAATGAATTAGAGAAAAAATTCGTTATCAAGAGTAAGAAATAATAAGATATGGTGAAAATAATTTTAGAAAGAAACGTCTGCATCGGTTGCGGTTCTTGCCAGGCGGTTTGCCCAAAATATTGGGAAATGGCAGACGACAGCAAAGTGAACTTAATGGGTTCAAAATCGGCGGGAGATGAAAAACACGAATTAGAATTAGCAGAAGCCGGTTGCAATCAGGATGCGCAAGATATTTGCCCGGTTCAATGCATTCACGTTGAAAAGTAATAAATATGATTACCCTCACAGTTAAAATTAGAAAAGAAGCCGGGAAAAAGGTGAAGACTCTTAGGGAAAAGGGCATTATGCCTGCTGTTTTGTATGGACCAAAAGTAAAAAATCAGAACCTAGAAATTGATATAAAAGAATTCGAAAAGATTTATAAAGAAGCCGGAAAAAATACGCTAGTTTCTCTTGAATTGCAGGGCTCTAAAGAAAAGTATCTGGTTTTAATTCATGACCTGATAAGAGATGCCATTACCAGTTCACCCTTGCATGTTGACCTATATCAGCCGTCGCTTGAAGAAAAGATTGAAGCCAATATTCCGGTTATTTTACAAGGGGAGTCTTTGGCTGTTAAGGACTTGGGCGGCACTTTAATTAAGACAATGTCGGAAATTAAAATAAAAGCTTTGCCGCAGGATCTTCCCAAAGAGATTATCATTGATATCAGCGGTTTGAAAACATTTGAAGATCACATTTTAATCAAAGACTTAAAATTTGCTGAAGGCGTGGAAATTCTTAGAGATTCTTCCGACATCGTGGTTTCCGTAGCCGCTCCGGAAAAAGTAGATGAAGAACTGGCCAAACCGGCTGAAGAGAAAGTTGAAGAAGTTAAGGTGGTTGGAAAGGAAAAGAAAGCCTCTGCGGAAGATGTTGAACTACCCGCCTCCGCCAAGCCTGCCCGTCCGACAGGCGGGGCTAAGGCGGGCAAGGAAAAATAATGCGGGCATTAAAAATAATCATTTCTTTGATTTTTACTTCGGCTTTATTATTGCCGGAGTTTTTTATTTCAGCCAAGGAAGATTTATCGGTTATTTGCGAAATAAACAATATTGAAAAAAGCTGCGACAGCACCGACGCAACTCAATGTCGCCAACTTTTGGAAAAATGCGACGATTATTACAAGCAGGAATCTTTAAGGGTAGGCGAGGACATCGGGAAGACTGAAAAAGAAAAACAGACCCTCAATAATAAGATTTCCAGTTTAAGGAGCCAAATTAAAAATCTTGAGTATCAGATTTACCAGTCAAATTTAATGATCGGGGATTTAAGCGTGCAGATTAAAGATACCGAAGTATCAATAGATAAAACTTCCCTGCAGATTGAAGGCATAAAAGGTAGGCTGGCATTAGTCATAAGAAAAATCAACGAAGAAGATTATCGTTCCTTAGCCGAGGTGATGCTCTTGGAAGGTCTTTCTGAATTTTTTGACAATCTGACCGCCTACGAATCTTTGAGTTCGGAAACTAAAACGCTTCTGGTGGATATAAAATCTTTAAAGTTTTCTTTGGAAACTCAAAAACAATCGCTTGATGGCGACAAGGAAGATTTAGAAGACCAGGTATATCTTCAGACGCTTCAAAAAAATCAAAGCTCAAATTTGAAATCACAGCAGGAGTATTACTTAAAATTAACCGAAGAGCAGTACCAGCAGCAGCTGAAAGAAAAACAAGAAATTGAAAAAGCGGCAGCCCAAATAAGGAGCCGTTTGTTTGAATTAATCGGCGTGGCCCAGGGTGGCATTGAATTCGGCAAAGCCGTGGAAATAGCTCAATATGTTGAAAGAACTACCGGAGTCAGGGCGGCCTTCCTGCTCTCCATTTTAGCTCAAGAATCAATGCGTTACGGGCAAATAGGCGCTAATGTCGGACAGTGCTATTTAAAGAATGTTAATACCGGAGACGGAATTCGTATTCAATCCGGCGCCGCAACCGCTAGGACCATGAATCCTACGAGAGATGTGCCGCCGTTTTTAGAAATTATTAAAAAATTAAATAACGCAAAAGGACTAGTTCGCGATCCGTTCGGAACGCCCATTTCCTGCTGGATTTCGGCATATTCTTACGGCAAGCCGTACGGCTGGGGAGGAGCCATGGGACCCGCGCAATTCATTCCCTCAACTTGGGTAAGATATAACGACAGGATTTCCGGCATTACCGGTGTTTCTGCCGATCCGTGGGACATTAAAGATGCCTTTTTGGCAGCCGGTCTTTATTTGAAAGACTTAGGAGCTGAAAGCAATGAATTCAAAGCCGCCATGAAATATTTTTCCGGTTCTTCGTGGACATGGTCGGAAGAGCAAAGCTACGGCAACCCCGTTATCCAGAGAGCCAAGCAGTACCAAAAAGAAATCGACCTACTCTCAAAGTCATAACAAAAATGGAGAGGTTAGACCTCTCCATTTTCATTTAGGGCTCCTACGATTGGATCAAGTTCGCCGTCCATGATGCCTTCAATATTATGGAATGATTTTTTGATGCGGTGATCGGTGACCCTGTCTTGAGGAAAATTATAGGTTCTTATTTTTTCAGCCCGCATAGCTCCCTTAATCTGATTTTTTCTTTTTTCTGAAAGAGTTTCCAGCCGGGCCATCTCTTGTTTTTCAAAAAGTTTTGCCGAAAGAATACTTATGGCATTTTCTTTATTCTGTTGCATATTTCTTTCGGTATGCGAATCTACGGCAATGCCGGTAGGCAAGTGAACCACTCTCACCGCCGTCATTCTTTTGTTGACATTCTGGCCACCGGGCCCCGTCGCTTTTGAAACCTCAATTCTAAGATCCCTCGGATTGAGTTTAAACTGGGTTTCTTTCGGTTTTGGCAATACGGCAACAGAAGCCGTTGAAGTGTGGACTCTGCCGGCTTTTTCAGTCGTCGGGATTCTTTGGACCCGGTGAACCCCGCCTTCGTACTGCATTTTTTGCCAAACATCTTTTCCTTTAATTTCCAGAACCACTTCTTTGAAACCGCCTATGCCTATTTGGTTGGAATCTAAAGTTTCTTGCTTCCATCCCTGCAAGACAGCATATTTTGAATACATCTTAAAAAGATCGCCGGCGAACAAAGCAGCTTCATCTCCGCCGGTTCCAGCCCTAATCTCCACGATTACAGCCGAAGGCGCCAAGGAGTTATCCCGCCCCTTCGGGGCGAGTTTCGCTCCCTCCAGGAGGGCAGCTAACTCCTTCTCTATTATTTTTTCTTTTTCCTGAAGCTGTTGAATTTCTTCTTCAGCTAAAGAAATTAGCTCTCCGTCCTCTCGGGATTTTAGAATTTCCTTATTCTCTTCCATCCTATTTTTTAAATCCTGCAATTCGTCGTATTTTAAAACTATTTTTTCAAGTCGATTTTTTTCTTTTGTCAGTTCTTCAAATTTATCATAATTAGAAAGAAGCTCAGGCGAGCTGAGCTGTTGTAAAATTTCTTCGTATTGTTTTTTAGCGTTTTCGGCTGTGAGCATCTTTTGCTTTGGCCAATCTTTTTCTGAATTTTTCTACTCTGCCCAGGGTATCAATCATCTTTTCCTTTCCCGTGTAAAAAGGATGGCAGGCAGAACAAATTTCCACCTCGGTATATTCTTTGGCGGAGCCAACAATAAAAGAGTTGCCGCAGGCGCATTGCGTCTTGGCGTTAGGATAGTATTGCGGGTGTATGTCTTTTTTCATATTATTTTACAATATCACTATATACCATATCGCCATTTTTGGCAATAGTTTTAATGTACGACGGTTCCGGTATGATCTTTGTTTTCCAGAATATTTTTTAAGTTTTGCAAATCGGTGCCTCTGGTTATAATGACGGTTATTTTGAGTTTTTGCGCCATCTTAGAAGCTATCGGATCAAAAGGAACCTTCATGCCGGGAGTCCACTTGGAGCTGATAATTTTACGGTATTTGGCCCAGGTTATCTCTTTTATCGGTTTAGCACTTGCCCCGAGCCGAGTCGAGGGGTCTTTATCGTAAGCGTAATCAATATTTGACGCATTGATGATTTTATCGGCCTTGAATCTGTCAGCCAGCAAAACAGCGCAGTAATCGCTTGACCAGCCCGGTCTCCAGCCCGAAGCGATAAAGAGTCTGTATTTTTCGCTATTGCCGTTAATTTTCTTTAAAGGACTATCCAGCACTACCGGATAAGCCTCTTTTTTAAAAATAGTTCTTATGAGATGAGCGTTAATCCTGGTCGCATGAATTCCCAGCCAATCTTTATCTTCATCGGATATTTTAGTGATTTCCGAAGCTGCTTTGATATAATTTCTGGCAACGCTTCCTCCGCCGGTGACGATAATAAAGCGGTAGTCCCTTTTCAAAAATTTCAAAATAAATTCCTTAAATTTTTTAAGGAATTCTGTCTGAATCTCGCCGGGGACGATAATTGACCCGCCTAGACTGATTACTATAGTTTTCATGTTATTTTATTGTACCAAGCTTTGCGACTGTCTTGCAATAGGTTCTATTGTTGACGTATTGTCGGGCATTTGGTATATTGGTACTTGATGACTAAAAAAACGGAAAAAATTGAAAAGGAGGAGATAGCGAAATTTGATATTGAGCAAATGGCTCAAGCCGGTTTGCATTTCGGCCACAGAAGTTCGAAAGTTCATCCCAAGATGAAGCCGTATATATTCGGTGTCAGAAACGGGGTGCATATTATAGATTTGGAAAAAACTAAAGAAAAATTGCAGGAGGTCTTGGATTTTATTAAAACCTTAATTGCCGAAAACAAGATTCTTTTAATGGTAGGCACGAAAATTCAGATTAAGGACTTGGTGGTAAAAACCGCTAAAGACTGCGGATTTCCCTATGTTTCTGAAAGATGGCTGGGGGGAACCTTCACTAATTTCGGCGCATTTATTAAGAGGATAGATTACTATAAAAATCAGGAGAAACAGAGAGAGATCGGCGAATGGGAGAAATATACCAAAAAGGAAAGGGCTAAGTTTTCAAAAGAGCTCAAGGATCTTGATATAAAATTCAGCGGCATAAAAAATTTGCCAAGACTTCCCGACGCTATTTTTGTTTGCGACATGAAGACTGATAAGCTGGCCGTTCACGAGGCGAAAATGAAAGGCATAAAAATAATCGGCATTGCTGATACCAATATTGACCCCGGTCAAGCCGATTTATTTGTTCCGGCCAATGACGACGCAGTGAGCTCGGTAAGGTATATTTTAGAAAGCATCAAAGAGGCGGTATTAGAAGCAAAATCTAAAATTCCGAATATTAAATCCCTGCCTGCCGGTGAGGCAGGGGAGGCGAAATAATAAAATGGTTGATATTCGTCAAGTAAAACAATTGCGCGAAGAAACAGGCGTTTCCATCACCGAGTGCCAAAAGGCGCTGATTGAAGCTAGCGGAGATTTTGAAAAAGCCAAAGAAGTTTTGAAGGCCTGGGGCAAGGAGTTAGCCGAAAAGAAAAAGTCAAGGGAAACGAGTCAGGGAATCATTGACAGCTACATACACTTAAATAAAAAGGTGGGAGTGCTTCTGGAATTAAATTGCGAAACAGATTTTGTGGCTAAATCGCCGGATTTCCAAAATTTATCGCACGAATTATGCTTGCAGATAGCCGGTTTCAGCGATGAGACTGTTCTGTTGGCAGATCAGTCGTGGATTAAGGATGAATCAAAAAAGATTAAAGAACTTATCAGCGACACTGTTGCAAAAATCGGCGAAAATATCTCAATTAAAAGATACGTAAGATATTCTCTATAAAATACTCCAACGAATGTTAGAAATTACTTTCATGTCTCTCTTATTCATCAGCTTATGCGGCATAGGCCTTATTCTGTTCAAGAAAATACCGTCTTTGGTTGCTTTGCCTGAAGCCGATTGTCCGACGGGCGAGTCAATAGTTCTCAAGATCAAGCAAGAGATAAAGAGAGATATAAAAAAAATTCCCGGAGCTGAAAAGTTTGATTACGAACTTTATCTGCAAAAAATGCTTTCTAAAGTCCGCGTTTTGACTATAAAAACAGAGAATAAAACCGGCAGCTGGCTGGAAGGGTTGCGCAAGAGAAGGAACGGCCAAAATCATAACGACGAGTATTGGCAAGAACTAAAAAAATCCAAAGACGGGAAATAGGGAAATGCCGGGGTAGCTCAATGGTAGAGCAGCGC
>JAUSHA010000013.1 GCA_030648815.1 bacterium
AGGCCCGGACGCTTTGACAGAAGAGTTGTTTTGGATGAACCGGATATGAACGACCGGGAGGAAATTTTAAAAATTCATGTTAAAGGAAAACCGCTGGCTCTGAATATAAATATCAGGGAAGTAGCGGAAAGAACCCCGGGATTTACCGGAGCCGATTTGGCTAACCTGGTAAATGAAGCGGCTATTTTGGCGGCAAGGCGCAACAAACAGCAAATTTTTCAGGAAGAATTATTGGAATCAATAGATAAAGTTCTTTTGGGCCCTGAAAGAAGAAGCCACATTCTTTCAGAAAAAGAAAAAAAGATTGCCGCTTACCACGAAGCCGGCCATGCCTTAGTTTCAACTTCCATGCCGGACGCCGAACCTATCAGAAAAATCTCCATTGTCGCCAGAGGACGGGCTGCCGGCTATACTTTAAAATTGCCGACGAGAGAGAGGAGATTGAAAACTAAAAGCGAATTTTTATCTGATTTAGCCACTTTTCTCGGAGGCTTTATGGCGGAAAAAATCGTTTTTGGCGAAATTACCACTGGGGCCTCAAACGACCTGGAAAAGGCCTCAGAATTAGCCAGAAAACTTGTCAAAGAATACGGCATGTCGGAAAAAATGGGCCCGGTCGCTTTCGGCGAAAAAGATGAGATGATCTTTTTGGGAAAAGAAATCGGAGAACAGAGAAATTATTCTGAAAAAGTAGCTGCCGAGATTGACGCAGAAGTGTCTAATTTCATTAAAAATGCTCAAATTACTGCCCAGAAAGTATTGAAAAACAGAAGGGCCCTGCTGGATAAAATTGCCAAAGCTCTCTTTGAAAAAGAAACCATTGAGAGGGAGGAGTTTGAAAAAATAATAAAACCCGGCAAAGTAGCGAGGGTCGGAAAATTCAAAGTTAAGCGCGTATAATCCCCGGGCGTGTAGCTCAGCTGGTTAGAGCACGGCTCTTATAAAGCCGGGGTCGATGGTTCGAGTCCATCCACGCCCACAACGTAATAAATTTGCTTTGCAAATTTAAACGTTGTAGGAACGTTAAATTTTACGAAGTAAAATTTTTACGTTCCACCATGGGCCGCCCCAATGGGGCGAGCCTCGCTCAAAATTGAGCGGGCGGTTGGCGCAGTTGGTTAGCGCGCAGCATTGACATTGCTGAGGTCACAGGTTCGAGTCCTGTACCGCCCACCATGAAGATAATTTACGAAGATGAAAATGTTCAGGTTTTAGATAAGCCGGCGGGCGTGAATTCCGATGATTTTGAAAAAAGGGTGCATCGCCTGGATAAAGATACTTCCGGAGTATTATTGATAGCAAAAGATGATAAGACATTGGAATTTTTACAAAAACAATTCCAAGACAGAGAGGTTAAAAAAAAGTATGTTGCCTTGACGGTTGGAAGCTTAAAAAATATGGAGGGAATGATTGAAACTTTACTGGGACGCTCTCCAGGCGACCGGAGGAAACAAAAAGTTTTTCTGCCGCATGACCCCCAGGCCGAAGACAAGAGAGCCGCGATAACAAAATATAAAGTGTTGCAAAGATTTGAAAAATATGATTTGATTGAAGTTGAGCCCTTAACCGGCAGAAAACATCAAATCAGGGTGCACATGGCTTACCTTGGGCACCCCATCGCCGGAGACAAACTATACGGGTTCAAGAATCAACCATTACCCAAAGGTCTCAATAGACAATTTCTTCACGCTAAATATTTAGAAATAAAAATGCCCGACGGCCAGATCAAAAAATTTGAATCTGAACTGTCGGATGACTTAAACCTATGTCTAAAGCAACTAAAACAGATATAAGGGCGGGAGATACCGTCCGAGTTTATCAAAAAATTAAAGAAGGCGAGAAAGAAAGACTGCAGGCCTTTGAAGGCTTGGTTTTGGCCAGAAAGCACGGCTCGGAAGCCGGGGCGACCATCACCGTGAGAAAAGAGATTTCCGGAATCGGCGTAGAAAGAATTTTCCCCCTGCACTCCCCCATTATTGACAAGATAGAAGTCCTAAAAAAAGGCAAACCAAGGAGAGCCAAACTTTATTATCTAAGAACGGCTACCGGTCAACGAGCGAAAATTAAGGAGAGGTAATATTCTCCTTTTCCTTGGGCGAGTGGCGGAACTGGTATACGCGTGCGTTTGAGGGGCGCATGCCGTAAGGCTTGAGGGTTCGAATCCCTCCTCGCCCACAATAAAGATATGGTGAAAATTAGAAAATTCTTAGCAAAAGACTTGGAACAGGTTTTAGCAATAAGCCGATCGTCTTTTATTGAACCGTGGCCGCAAGATGAATTCGAAAAATATCCCGATGGATCATTTGTGGCCGAAGACGAAGGTAAGGTCGCCGGCTTCGTAATTGGAAAAATTGGTAGGCGGGGAATACTAAAATTGATTGCGGTAAATCCGGCTTATCGGGATAAAGGAGTTGGCAAAAGCCTGATAGATCATATTTTGAAATATTTCAAGGAAAGCGGAGTAAAGGAAGCCGTGGCCCGCTCTCGCTTTCATAATGAGGCGGGATGTTCTTTTCTGAAAAGTTTCGGCTTTGAGATAGTAAAAACCATTAAAAATTATTATCTTGACGGCGAAGACGCCTATTTGATGATTAAAAAGTTGGACGGCTAGCTCAATGGCAGAGCATCGCGTTTACATCGCGGGGGTTACAGGTTCGAATCCTGTGCCGTCCACAACGTACAAAATCAAAGATTTTTACGTTGTAGGAACGTTAAATTTTACAAAATAAAATTTTTACGTTCCACCATGCCGAGGTAGCTCAGTGGTAGAGCAATTGACTGAAAATCAATGGGTCGGGAGTTCAATTCTCCCCCTCGGCACCGCGGGTGTAGCACAGTGGTAGTGCATCTGGTTGCCAATCAGATCATACGGGTTCGATTCCCGTCACCCGCTCAAAAAATATAGAAAATATGCAAAAATACGTCTTAACGGCGTATTTTTTGTTACTAAAATTTACTCTCCGCCAAAACATCTCTCTATTGACTTTAGGTCTTGAATATGCTACGATGGTTGCACCTCTTGCGAAAGGGGTTTTATTATGGAAAAAGCAATCGGCCTAGCCTTATTCTTAGCAATTACATCGGGAACCATAGGAATCTCGCCGTTCCCCGGCACAGGAGCCCAGGGATTAGAGCTGAAGAGCCCTTCTTTAGAGTTTTTGGCTATCGGAGGAAATAGCTTACTGCCATCTTCTACTCTGCCCGAGCCTAAAGTTATAAAGACGGTAAAAGTCATCGTAACCGCTTATTCTTCTTCGGTTTTTGAAACTGACGACACTCCAACCATTACGGCATCTAATACTGAAGTCAGAGATGGCATTATCGCCAATAACTTACTGCCCTTTGGCACTAAAGTCAGGTTGCCCGAGCTATACGATGACAAAATCTTCGTAGTGGAGGACAGGATGAACCGCAGAAAGGGCTCTTATCACTTTGATATTTGGTTCCCGTCGCATAGTGAGGCAAAAAACTTCGGAGTTGAGAATACTTACCTCGAAGTCCTCGCAAACTAAAAATCCCGCCTTACCGGCAGGATTTTTAGTTTATGCTGATACTTTTATGCCGCGGGTGGGATTCGAACCCACATGAGCTTTCGCTCGCAACATTTTAAGTGTTGTGCGTAAACCATTTCGCCACCGCGGCAAATTGCCTTGAGGCCGGGGCGGGAATTGCACCCACGTATAGCGCTTTTGCAGAGCGCTGCCTTGCTGCTTGGCTACCCGGCCATGTGTCGTAATTTATTTTATCAAATTTAACACTTTTTTCAAGGTTTCATCAATCGTGCCTTCCTGCTGAAAGCCGGCGGCGTAAGCATGCCCTCCTCCGCCAAGGGCCTTAGCGATCTTGACTACATCCCTCCCCTTATACGGCTCCGATCTTAAGGAGCCCTTAATTTTTCCTTTTTCGTGTTCAACTAAGAAAAGTCCGAGATTAACCGGGGAGCCGGAAGAAATTAAATTAGTAATGCCGTCAAAATCGGCCAAGCCCACCTTATATCTGTCCAAATCATCGAAAGAAAGCCAGGAATAAACCAGGTTGGTCTTTTCGTCCAGTTTTGCCCTTGATAAGACTTTACCCCAGGCCTTAGAAAAATTAAGAGGACTGTCCATGGTCAAGGTTTGACGGGTGATTTTACTCAAGGAAACTCCCTTGGAAAGCAGTTCGGAAACGATATTTAAGGTTTCTGAAGAGGTGGAAACGTGGCGGAATCCGCCGCTGTCAGAAATAATGCCCGACAAAAGGCATAAAGCGATGTCCTTGCTTATCTCAACGTTTCTGTGCTTTAACCAATGATAAACTATCTCCGACGTGGAAGAAAATGCCGGCTCCACTATTTTTATTTTTCCCTTTTGATCGGATTCAACATGATGGTCAATGGTGATGATATTCAACTGCGGTTTATTTGAAATATGATTCGGCAATCTTAATCTTCTGAAATCGCCGTAATCCAAGGCGATCAGAACATCCGGCTCAAAGTTATCTATTTGATATTTAATCTCAAAAAACCCGGGCAAATAATTGAGACTCTTAGGGGCCGGGGTCGGCAGATAAGGCAGGCTTTCAAATCCTTCGCTTTTTAAGACATTGTGTATGGTCAAAACGGAAGATACGGCATCCGGATCCGGATTTTCATGGGAAGCCACCAGCACCCTATGGGTGCTTTTCAATACTCCGTCAATTTCCTTAAATTGTTCGGCAAGCTTGTCAGTCATTCTTGATTTTCTCTAAAAGTTCTTCTATTCTGCCGGCTTCTCTGACAGCTTCTTCTTCGACGAATATGATGCGCGGTACCGGCCTCATTTTAAGACGGCCGTTCAACTTTTGCTGGAACTCGTAAACCATACCCCTTAAGGTCTTTAAAACGTCCCGCGACATTTCCTGGGGCATAACGGAGATATAAGCCTTAACTTGAATTAAATTGGCGGAAGTTTCTACCCTTGTGAGAGTAACCAAAGCCCCTTCAGGGAAATCTGCTTCTCTAAGCATAATCTGACTTAGTTCTTTTTTTATCAGCTGATTAACTTGAGGAAGCCTTTCTGTACTCATATAAGTATATCAATAAAGTATCGCCCTCCTGAACCTTGGCATTTCCCTCATAAAGAATACCGCAATCTTCTCCCTTGATGGCAAGATTGGCGTCTTTTTTATTTTTTTGCAAATTAATAATCCTACCCTCTCCCGCAGGCTCATCATTCCTGATAATTTCAATTGAAGAGCCCTTTTTGATTTCCCCGGCAATAACTTTCCCCCCGACTATTTGGCGATTTTTCTCCGTCAAAAAAACGGCGAGCACTCTCAATTTACCAAGCTCAACTTTAACTTTTTCGGGATCCACTGACTTTTCCATCATCAGACGAACCGCTTGGGCTAATTCGTAAATTATTTCAAAATTCAATATTCTCACATTATCTCTTTCAGCTAAAACCAAGGAGGTAGCGGCTGACGATACTCTGAATCCTAAAATTTTAGCGTTGCCGGATTTAGCCAGCTTAACATCGCTTTCAGATATATCGCCCACCTCGTTTTTCAAAATCCTGATAATGACTTTTTCTTGAGGAATTTCTTTTAAAACTTCCCCGATAGCCTCAATGGATCCCTGGACATCTGATTTTATGATTAAATTCAGAACTTTTTTCCCTTCCTCAATTAAAAAAACTTCTCCGGTTTCAGATTTTCTCTCCTTTTTGGAAATATATTTTTGAGCGGATTCAATATCAGAATAAGCCTCAAATTTTTCTCCCACTTGAGGAACTTTTTCAAGGCCCATGACAATAACGGGTTGGGACGGCATAGCCATTTCTAAACTTTTCCCCTGAAAATCTTCCACCATTTTAATTTTGCCCAAAACTGATGCTGTCCCCACAATGTCGCCCGGCCTTAAAACTCCGTCCCTTAAAAGCAAAGTGGCTGTCGGCCCTCTTTGTTTATCCAAATAAGATTCAATCACCAAACCCTGGGCAGGCTTTTCTAGGTCGCCTTCCAGCTTCTCCATCTCCCCCACCAGCAAGATAAGCTCTAATAATTCCGGAATTCCTTTTTTGGTTTTAGCTGAAATTTCTATTGAGGGAATCTTTCCGCCAAGAGATTCCACCAGGATATCTTCCTTTATTAATTCTCTTTTCACTTTTTCCGGATTGGCTTCCGGTTTATCGATTTTGTTCAAAGCCACAATCATCGGTATGCCGGCTTTTTTAATATGCAAAATCGCCTCTTTCGTTTGGGGTTTTGCTCCCTCTTCTGCGGCTACCACCAAAATAGCGATATCCGCCACCCTGGCTCCCCTTGACCTCATGGCTGAAAAAGCCTCATGCCCGGGCGTATCAATAAACGTGATTTTCTTGCCATTATTATCAATCTCGTAAGCTCCGATATGCTGAGTTATACCTCCGGATTCTTTGGATGTTATTTTGAAGTCCTTGATCGCTTCCAAAATAGAAGACTTGCCATGGTCAACATGGCCTAAAACAACTACTATGGGTGGTCTTGGTTGGATATTACTCATGAATGGCTTTATTAATGGCTTCTGTTTCTTCTTTTGATAATTGATACTTGGAAACTCCTTTTTCTATGGGTTTGGCATAAACTCTGTTCAATTCCCTAAGATAATGAGAAGTTATGACAAAGCCGTTATTATCGGCATCCAGAACGGCGATAGAAAAACTCTGGTCGCCTCCGACTTCAGGGAAAGGATTAAATCTGACCATGCCGATTTTCTGCAAGTCTTTTTTACTCTTCTCCTTAAACGATTCAAATTTTTGAGAAAGTTCTTGGTAACTTTCTTCCAGTTTTTTTAAGTATGCCAAAACCTCCTTCATGCTCTCCGGATCTTCTTTTGTCTTATTTAAAAATTTAAACATATTCTTTGTGCGGCAGGTACAAGTCTATACCTGCCAGCCAGATGCAGACTTGTATCTGGCGGAGGGTGGAGGATTTGAACCCCCGATCCCGTTTCCGGGAAACTGGTTTTCGAAACCAGCGCTTTAAACCGCTCAGCCAACCCTCCTAATGATTACATACAACCCCTGCCTGCCGGCAGGCAGGGCTCTGGCACGCTTCCAGTCAACTTACATTTCTATCATTTTACTCTCAAAAAGTCAAAGAGGCAAATTAAAAACTCAAAGCCCCGACATAATATCGGGGCAAGCGGTGGACCCGGCGGGAATCGAACCCGCTACTCTTGCATGCCATGCAAGCGTGTTACCGGTATACCACGGGCCCGGGGCCCCTGGAAGGAATCGAACCTTCATCTGGGTTTTAGGAAACCCCCATTCTATCCATTAGACTACAGGGGCGAAATCTCCTCTCAATCTTAACCAAATTTTGGCGATTTTGCAACCCTAT
>JAUSHA010000019.1 GCA_030648815.1 bacterium
ACAGTTTTTGACAAATGTTTACGTGAATGTTTAACGTTAAAGGTTAACGGCGCAACCTTTAACGTTAAACATCAGTCCTCCCAAGATAGTTAAGGCCTGTACCATTACAGTACAGGCCATTACCACCTACTTACTACATCTCAGGCAATTCTGCCCTTGATCAACCACTGCGCCACACTCACAACGAACGCCCATATTAGAATTTTTTGGTTGAATCTTTTTTTTCAAGCCTCCTCCTTTCTTTTTTATTTGAGATTTTTATAATTACAGCTACATTGTAGCATGCTACTTCAACTTTGTCAATAGCATCTGGCGGACTGCCTGCGGGCTGGCTTTGCCGTGGCTTTTGACCATGACCTGCCCTACCAAAAATTGCAAAGCGTTTTCTTTGCCATTTTTAAAATCTTCGGCCGGTTTAGGGTTTTGAAAGATTACTTCTTTAACTATATTTTCTATTTCCGATTCATCGGTAATTTGAGCCAGTCCTTTTTCTTCAATAATATGGCTCGGATCGCCTCCCTTGGCAAACATTTCAGTCAAAACAAGTTTGGCAATTTTGCTGGAAATCTTGCCTTCGTGAATTAGTGCGATAAAATCCGCAAAGTTTTCCGGAGTTATAAGAAAGTCCTCCCCAAAAACTCCACTGCCTTTCAATAAACCTTGCAAGTCAGAAATTAAATAATTGGAAGTCAATTTAACGAGATGCGAAAGATCGGTTTGTGAAAGCTTGGGCTCTAACTCGGAAATCACTTTTTCAAAATATTCTCCGAGGTCCTTATTTCTGGTAAACATATCTATCGCGCTGGCTTCTAAACCGTATTCCGTTTTAAACCTTTCTCTTCTTTGTTGGGGTATTTCGGGAATCTCCGCTTGAATTTTTTTAATATCGTCATTTGTAAAACGCAAGGGCGGCAAATCCGGCTCCGGGAAATATCTGTAGTCCTTGGCTTCTTCTTTCATTCTTTGACTGAAAGTCTTGCCCTTAATGTCATCCCAACCGCGGGTTTCCAGAACCGCCTTTTCTTCTTTTTGCCTTTTAATTTCGTAGTTGATGGCTCCTTCAACCGCCTTGAAAGAATTAAGGTTTTTTACTTCCACTTTAGCTCCGCCTTTTAGAGAAATGTTAACTTCTACGCGCATTTCGCCTTTTTCCATATCCGCACTGGAAACTCCCAGATATCGGAAAATTAATTGCAGTTCCTCGGCGAATCGGCGAGCCTCTTCGGCTGAAGTCAGGTCTGGCTCTGTTACTAATTCCATCAGAGGGACTCCCGCCCGATTAAAATCAATCAAAGAGTAATCGGCGCCTTTAGGATGAACCAATCTTCCGGTATCTTCTTCAAGATGCACCCGGCGAATTCTTATTCCGTTTAAAGTCCCCTCCAAGCAAAGGGGTTTGTCATACTGCGATATCTGATAGCCTTTTGGCAAATCGGGATAAAAATAGTTTTTCCTATCAAATTTTGAATATTCAGGGATCTGGCAACCCAAAGCCAAGCCGGTTTTAATAACCATCTTAACTGCGTCTCCGTTGATTACCGGCAAAACGCCGGGATGTCCCAAGCAAACGGGACAAACATTAACATTGGGATGCCTTTCTAAGGAATCGTTGAGACAATCGCAAAACATCTTGCTTTTTGTCTTCAATTCAACATGAATTTCCAAGCCAATGACGGGTTGCTGATTGTTTTTCATGTGGTATTATTAGATAATATAACATTATGCTGATAATTACCACCGGCATTTCCGGTTGCGGGAGAAAGGAATTTCTCTCTTTGCTCGAAAAATTTTCCAAGGGCCATAAAAAATCGGTCAAGATTTACAATGTCGGCCAGATGATTTTTGAACAAGCGGAAAAGATCGGCATTACCCTCACTGCCGAAAATGTGCTCAACGCCAACCCCCATGTATTAAATTCTTTAAGGAGCGCGGTTTTTGAAACCATCCTGGGCACTTTAAAAAAGGATGTGAAAATATACGATGCCGTCTTTATCAACATCCACGCTTTCTTCTTGTGGAGAAAAATATTCGTTAAGGCCTACGACCGATTTTATCCGGCGCAATTCAATGCCGATGTCTTCATAACTTTTATGGACGACGCCAATGATATCAAGAGAAGTCTGGATAAAAAGCCGCAATGGAAGCCGGAAAAATTAACCATAGAAGAAATATTATTATGGCAGAATATTGAGGTGGAAGTCACTTCATCCTGGGCAGATATGAATTTAAAGCCCTTCTATGTAATCCCGTCAAAACAGCCGGTTTCCAGCCTTTACCGCTTGATTTTTTGCCCCGAACAGGAGCCCGTCTATATCAGTATGCCGATAACCCATCTGCGGGAAAAGAAAATGCAGTTAAGGGTGGATAAATTTATTGAAGAATTAAACAGATATTTTATCGTTTTTGACCCGAGAATAGTTGAGCTGGGATCAAAGCCGGCTATAATCAAATTCGGCAAAAAGGCAGTGCAAAATGACGTCTTTTACACTCAAGTGGTCAATCGCGATCTTTACTGGTTTGTAAAACAGAGTAAAAAAGTCATCGCTTTCTTCCCGAAAGTCGTTTCTTCCCCTGGGGTGATCAATGAGCTTAGAGAAGCCCATGAAACAAATAAGACCGTCTGGGTGATACACCCAGGCGGTCAAGGAAGTCCCTTTATCACTTACTTTTGCGATAAGGTCTTTGACAATGAAAAAGATTTTTTCACTTTTTTGAAAAAAAGCTACAAACCGTTTAAAGATCACTTCTTAGTAGCTTGATCTTGCCTCGGTTCCTTTAATAATCTCTACTCCGGAACTTGTACCGATAATGGTGGCTCCCGCCTCAACAATCTTTTTGGCGTCATTCATATTTTTCACGCCACCGGCGGCTTTAATCGGAAAATCGGGACCGACTGCCTCTCTGATTATTTTTACATGTCTGATTTTTGTTTCAATATCAACTTTGGGATCCATGCCGGTTGAAGTTTTAACGCAGTAGCATCCGGCCTCTTTAGCCATTAAGCTAACTTTGCTGATTTCATCGTCAGTCAAATAGCCGGTTTCAATGATAATCTTAACCGGCAATATCTTGGCCAGGGCTTTTAAATCCTTTGAAACTTGCCCGTAATCCCCTGCCTTGAAGTTACTGATATCCAAAACCGGATCAATTTCATCCGCTCCGTCTTTTTTGGCTCGTTCGGCCTGGAAAACCCTCACCTCTGTCGGAGATCCGCCAATCGGCCAGTCAATTACCGTAACCACTTTTATATCCGTACCCTTCAACTCTTCCTTGGCAAATTTGACCCATCTTGAATTAACGCAAACGCTTCGGAAACCGTATTCCTTGGCTTCCTGGCAAGTTTTCCTGATGCTCTCGGCCGTGGCATCCGCCCTCAAATTAGTATGGTCTATTAACTTTGCTATATTTTCCATATTCTCCTCCTATCCGTATTATAACACTTCGACCGGCTCAGTGTAAACAAAAAGCTCCCGAAAAATCGAGAGCTTTATCTTTGTTAGATTTTCTTCTTTTTATAATATCCGCAATCGCGAATTTCTGGACAATAACCATAAGTAATGCACTGCGGCTCCGACCATCTGCCGATAGCCGGAATTTCTTTTTTTATACAATCTGCCATCTGCCGAGCTATCCTCATAATTTCGCCTTGAGCCTCAACGCAAGTCCTCTTGCCGATAGAATGGAGGGCATTCCAGCCGTTAATGTGAATCCAGTCGTAAACTCTGACCGAATGCGGTATGACTCCGATAGCTTCTGATCTGGGTATCCCTGAATTTTTTAAAAATTTATAGAGATTCAACATATTTAAATGTTGCTCGCGGTAAAGATTAAGCAAATCGGAGCTCTTTATCGATAGTGGTACCAGCATATTATCATGAAAACCATCTAATACATACCTGGGTAGGGCATCGTATATTGGCTGAACTGATTGGTCCCAAGTCCTCTGTCTGATAGCCTGATGGAAACAAGCTAAGGACATTGAGGCCAAGAATTCAAAATGAATATGCTTCAGATTCGCCAACTCCGCCTCATCTTTTTCCTTGATTGCTCTCTCTATTCTTTCTTCAGAAATAGTTAAATAACGGAAATAACCGCGATCATTGCTTAAAAAGACGGGCTCGCTCATTTTTTCTCCCATGCCGGATCGCTCTCTAATTAACTCTTCCATGGTTTCATTATGAGAAGCGTAAATTTGGGCCGAGGGATACCAAGCCAATGTCTCGTGATTAAATCTGAAATCTTCAAACAAATAAGGCGCCAAATTGCTAGCCTGGGCTATCATCTCATCCACCACCGCCATAACAATCGAGGGTGCCTCTACTTTGGGCGAATGAGTCATCTTCCATAAATGGCATAATTCGCGGGCGTTGCCTAAAGTTTGGATGTTGGTTCTGGTGTATAGGGGCAGAATATATCTTGCGTCCTCATCGGGAATACCGGCTTTGGACATTTTCTCGTAAAGACGGAATGATGCCGATAAAATTTCTTCCGCCTTTTTTCCATATGCGGAATTCACTATTATTTCCGGTAAATGGAATCCTCTACTGGCCTTGGCTCTTCTTAATGACTGCTGAAGATGGGCTAAGTATTGCGGCTGGCAAAGCTGAAGCGTTGCCGCCCTGGGCAAATTCTCTATACTGAAAACAAAACAATTCTGATCTCCGACCGAACCGTGGCCGCGGCCAAAACTGTTCTTTAAAACGGCTCGTTCTTTCTTGGCTCTCTCCTCTGCCGGAAGAGCCGAGAGGTCGCCGATTAATCCATCTGAAGATTTTTCTTCAAAACATCCCAGTGCCCCGGCCGTAGAAAGCAACTGGGGGTTTTCCGTAACCCCGATTATTTTCACCTGAAAATCTTTTCCCACTTATCGCCTCCTTTTAGATATTCAGTTTTGAATGTACCAGATTTTTTATTTCCTCAAACACCTCCTCGACGAGTCTTTCGCCATCTATAATATAGACATTCTCAAATCTCTTGGCAAGCTTTTCATAATTCTGCCAAACTCTTGCCAGAGACTCTTCTTTCTCAAAAAGTTCAATGTGAAAACGGTCCCCTTTTATTCTTTCAAGGCAAGTTTTAGGAGAAACCTTAATTAAAAAAGTAATGTCGGGCAAAATAAAGGGTTTATTGATTTCTATTAACCATTCCATATCCTCCACCTCCAATCCGCCGAAAGCGACGGTTGATAAAAAATACCGATCGGTGATTACCGTCGCGCCATTTTCCAGCAAGGGAATAATTTCCTTTTCCAGGTGGTGAGCCCTGTCAGCCGAAAAAAGAAGCTGAAGGCATTCGGGCTGGGTTTTCCAATCGCCCGTTAATTGGCCCCGAATGAGGCCCCCCACGATGTTGTTGGTGGGCTCCTTGGTCAGATGGGCCGATGGCCTGCCTAAAACAAATTTTTCTTGGCTTTCGTTCAAAAAACTCCGCAGTTTGCTTGCCTGGGTGGTGGAACCCGAACCGTCCAATCCCTCAAAGGCGATGAATTTTCCCTGATAAGGATTTTTAATCATGTTATTTTACATTACCACGCCGCCGGAAAAAATAAAAAGGAGCCGGTTGATTCAGCTCCTTTGCCTTTTTAAACGACCACTTTTAGTTTCGTCCCCTTCTTAACATCATAACGGCTGACCAAATTTTTACCTTCCAGTATTGCCCAAACTCTGCCTTTGGTATCCTTGATTATCGCTACTTCCGGCTGAACCATATGGCTCCCGATTCCGAGAACTTTAGCGACTTTGATATTATAAACACCGGGTTTTTGATCTTTCACTAAAGAAAGCAATTCGGCGAATTTCTTGCGCTGTGCATCAATAAAGTCCGGTTGAACCATGGCCCTTGTCCCCCTTTTCAGTTTTAGAAAGCTTGATTGATTCCACCCATTTTACTAATATCCTTGGATGAAAAACCAATTGAGCAATCTTCATAAACCTTACAACTTCAAACCTCTCTTTGCCAAAATTTCTCCAGAGAATTGTAAACTCTCCACGATAATCGGAATCTATGGGAGCTCCGGGATTTCCTACCTCAATGTCGTGCTTGGCCGACAAACCGCTTCTTGAAACAACTATTGCGTGAAGTGTCGGCGGTATCTCCAAAGCTATTCCGGAACCGAACAAAATGCTTTCTCCTGGCCGGATCATAATCGGCTTTTCCAGATTTGAAATAACCGCCCTTGTCTCCTTGTCTAAAACCCGGCAGACATAAATGTCGTAACCCGAAGAGCCGTCAGTTGATAATTGGGGCAATTTTGCCTTCGGATCAATCTTTTTAAAGATCATTATCGGCCTACTCATTTTCACCTCCTTATTTTATTTTTAAGGCATTACTCTGCCCGTGTCAATTTTTAATATGCTCCTGAACTGCCAAATCCTTTCTCCCCTCTTTGAGTTTCATCAAGATTGCCTTCAACAATTTCCGGCTTCTCTATTTTTTTAATAATAAGCTGGGCGATCTTTTGCCCCTTCTTCACCACATAAGGCTCTTTGCCTAAATTCATTAAGATTACCATGACTTCTCCCCGATAGCCGGAATCTAAAACGCCGGCCAGCGTAGTGAGCGAATAATTTAAAGCAAGTCCCGATTTATCTGAAATAAAACCGGCAAAACCGGCGGGAACCGCTATTTTGAGGCCGGTCTTTAGGGCTTTTTTATCCAAAGGAAAAATTAGGCAGTCTTCGCAGGAAAAAAGATCCATGCCGGCATCTCCCTCGTAAGCAAAAGACGGCAATTTCGCCTCGGAATTTATCTTTTGAACGCAAATAGTATTATGCGGCGCTGAAGCTAAGGCGGCCTGTGGCGCTTCTTTAAACAGCGCTCCTCCGGGATTTTTTAAAATACCGATGTTTTTTTGAAAAACACTTTCAAAGTCTATGTCTGACTTATAAATCTCAACCTCTGATATCTTGGCTAATTCAAAAATATACTCGCCGCCTCTTGATTTATTGTCATAATCTCTGGTGAAAACAATTTTTTTAACTTTTTTTGCCAAAAGCTTTTTGACGCAATCAATGCAGGGGGTTCCCAAAACATAGGCGGTAGCCCCTTCTAAATCTCCGACGCTGTGCATTATAGCGTTAACTTCGGCATGCAAAGTTCTCAAGCAATGGCCGTCAACCATCAAATGTCCCACCTCATCGCAATGTGGATGCCCGGGCAGAGATCCGTTGTAGCCGGCGCCGATTAATCTGTTGTTTTTATCAACTAAAAGACAGGCTGCTTTCAACCTGTCGCAAGTGCCTCTGGTAGAATAAAAAAGCGCCAAAGTGAACCAAAATTCTTCCCAAGACGGCCTGTTACTAACCCTTGGATTTTGTAGTTCCATGCAATTAATGGATTTACGAAAATACGTTTAACGTTAAACGTTGGGGTTGCGTTAACGTTTAACGTTGAACATATTTTCGTAAATCCCAATATTCGTTTAGTCTATAACCTCTATTCCCATATTTTTAGCCGTGCCTTCAATGGTTTTCATGGCGGCTTCAATATCGCCGGCGTTTAAATCCTCCATTTTCTGTTCGGCGACTTTGCGAAGCTGGTCTCTGGTAATCTTAGCTACTTTTATCTTATTTGGGGTGCTCGAACCCTTCTCAATGCCGGCGGCCTTCTTTAAAAGCTCGGCGGCTGGCGGCTGGTGTAATTTAAAGGTATAGCTTCTGTCTTCGTAAACCGTGACTTCGACCGGTAGCTTGAATCCCATATTCTGCTTCGTAGCTTCATTAAACTTTTGGCAAAATTCCGAAATATTCACGCCTTGCGTAGCCAAAGCCGGCCCCACCGGAGGAGCGGGAGTGGCGGCGCCTGCCTGTATTTGTAATTTTACGATAGCTTTAATTTTTTTTGCCATAAATTCTTTAATATATTTTTTTAGAAATAAATGTTTTTCTGAAATGATATCCCTGAATAGCCAGACTTAAGGCTACCGGAAACGATCCGGGACGTTTAAATAATGTCCAAAAAATCAACTTCCAGAAATAAAACCCGGCCATCCCATTAAAACCAAGTATCAAAATCGATTGGGAAATTATTTTTAAATGATAAAAGTTAAATCGAACTTTCTTT
>JAUSHA010000039.1 GCA_030648815.1 bacterium
TTAGAAATTTAAAATCCGAAGGATACTCAATTTTAACGCCCAAATCGGAAAGGGGATAGTTGGCGTTTGAAAAATAATTCAATCGGAAATTCAGATCGCCTCCGGACTCAATCTTGGAAGGCAGGTCGAATTCCAAAGTCAAAGGCACTGATTTTATCTTTATTGCGTGAGAGGTTTCCGATTCGTATCTTGCTTTTAAATTTTTAGGCTTGTAGCTTAGCCAAGCGCGGGCTTTTTTGACGTCGCCCTCTTTTCCAAGCAACCTTCCTTTAAAGTAAACTGTGTCGGACTGGCCGGGATAAATATCTTCCATAATAATCTCCTGCCTCAAATTTTTGCCTTCGGCTACGATGGAGTATTCGGGGTATTCAAAAATAAGCCGCGGCTCTTCCAGCCTGATGTTGCCGTTATTTTTATAACTGACTACAAACTCTATTTCCTCGGCGGCATCTATCTCGTCGGAGCCCAAAATCTCTAACTTTAAGATATCCTTGGAATAAATATTCCTTTGGTAGTACCAAAAACCGAAAAAACCGGCCAGGACCGATAGAATAATAATTGAAAATATGAACTTATTCTTCATGTATGCTTATTCTATACCATTCGGATATATTTTTGAATAACCTTAAATGGATCGGTTCTATTTTTATCTTTAAAAGCAAATCCCAGTCCTTTTTCAAGATGATTTTTAAAATTTTGACGATGTCGCAGTTTATTTCCCTGCCCTGCAGGGAACAGTTTGAAATTTCAGGATGATATCCGAGAAGAGAGACTAAATTCCAAAAATAATAATAATAAGCTTTGTATGCTCCGACGCTTTTGGTCGGAGCCCCGACCCCCCGACGCAAAATCGGGGGCGTCGGGGTTGTATCTAATCTATGGAATGTCTCTGAAAGCAATTGCCAGACCTGTTCGTCTTTTTCTTCTTTTGGAACCAGCTCGTCCAAGACCTGGGCAATCTTATGAGCTACGCGTAATTTTACCAAATCTTTTCTAATGTTTTGAAAACTTTCAATTAAAATAGCGTCGGTCAAGGTCTTATGAGATTTGCCCTGAATAAATTCAATTTCGGACAAATAAAAAAGGCCGGCGCCCCCTTTCAATTTTGAGGTTATTTTTTTAATCGCTTTTCCTAAAATCTTTAATCTGCCGAAATCCTTAGTATAGACGGTAAATAACTCATCCGCTTCGCCCCGAGCCGATATTTTAACAAAAATTCCTTGAGTCCTGTAATGAACCGCCATAAAATTTCTTTACTTCCCTTCTGTCCATTTCTTTAACAGATCTCTCTTGTATTTCCATTCCGACTGCTCCGTACCGCTTGAATTTTGTATTTTTTGATCTAACTTCGAAAAAACACGACTTATACCCCCTTGCGAAGTAAAGCCACCACCCTCGGTGTCAAGTTCCTTGAATTCTCCCATAATCTTTTTCCTCGTCAAGCTATCAGGTTTTCGCGAACCAAAATCACCTTTCACTTGGCTTTTTTCTCCATAGTAGTCATCTCTACCAACACGATACTGAAGGTCGCCCCATTTCGGAGCATCTCCCGGCCCGCTAAAAAGACCTCTTGGTGGCGGAGGAGCTTGAGGTTTTGCTTCGGGCGGTTTAGGCATGGGTCCGGGCGTTCTATTGGGCATTGAAAATGGCATTGGCATAATTTTTAGTTAATTATTTTTTAATTCCTATAATTTGTCGGCGACATCTATTCTATACCATTCTATCTATTCTCATCATGTAATCATTAATCTCTCCGTATTCTTTTTCGAGCTTTGCAATTTCCGGATTTTTTGAGATAACCTCTCCTTCAATCTTTCTTGCAGCTTCATGGACTGACAACCATTCCTCCGTCCCCTGGGCCTTTTCTTCGGCCCGTCTTGCCTTAATGATATCTGGATTTCCATCCAAGACTTCCTTGTATCTCAAATATACGCTCGCCCATTCATAGCCCGCCTTATTACGAAGCTCTTGAAACTCTTTTTTTGTCTTGCCCTTTAATTCTTCGTCTGTGAGCCTTCGTTTCTCGTCGCCAGCTTCAGGCTCCTTTTTCACCACCGATTCTTCGCCTTTATCAACCAACAAACTTTCCTTCAATTCTTGTTCGCTGAATTGAACGCCTTTTTTCTTCATGGCCTCGCGTTCTTTGGCGTCTAAGAGATAGACAGTTTTCCCGGCGACAAAATCAGTTAAATTTTGCTCGATTCTTTTCACAAATTTAGTATGATCTTTATAGGCTTTCTCGCTCTTAAAATATTCTTCTTCGCGATAGTTATTGTAATTATACATTCCGCGGACCATTTCCATAATTTGCTTACCCGAAACTTTATTTTTGCCGGAAGTCAACTTTAACATTAAATGTTCCGACATCGTCCCTGCGCCTTCTTCCGGTTTGCCTGTTTCGGTATTCCAATCAACCGGCGGACACTGATAGGGCAATTCAAAAAAGACGCCGCTGGCTTTGACATAAGCTCGTTTCATTCCTTGATTGTTGAATACCGGCTCAACTTCATCATGGGCTTCGCCCATAGAACCATTGATTCTAAGTCCTCTCTCTTCGGCATCTTTTCCCGCTGCTTTTTCATAGGCCTTAAATAAATTTTTAAATATGCCCTTTTTGCGCATTTCCGGAGGAACTACAGTATAAAAACCCAACGAAACGCCTGATTTTTTAGAAATATTCCCCTTAGCGTCAACGGTTTCACAAACTGCGCCAGTTTGCAGACCCTCAATTTCGCCCTTAGAGTTTTCTGCCACATGGATTAAGTATGACGGAACTTTTTCGCCGGTTGCCATTGTACCAGTCATTGCTTGCTTCAGCACTTCTATGGGATCAACTTCTTCGCTTCTGAAATACTTTTCCAACATTTCCTGAACCTTATTAACCCGGGGATCTTCCGGATTGGTCAATCTTTCGATAGAAAACTTTTCCCCCTCCTTAGTCTCAAGGGCGGTTTTTGTTGATTCTTCGCCTACTTCCTTGGCCTCTTTCTTCGGCTCGGCCGGCAAGCCCGCAAATTCGCGCAGGACATTCTTCTCATGCTCCACTATTTTTCGTCTCTGTTCGGCCCAACCAGGGGCAAATTCCGATTTCTGCAACGGTTCTCCTCCGGAAACTTTAGGTGGTTCGGTAATTTTCTCTTCTCCCTCTTTTAATATCCTCGCCGAATCTCCGAAGTGTTCTTCCCACTCTTTCTCTTGCTTTTTTTTCATTTCCGCTTCCGCCTTACTTTGCTCTATTTTTCTTTCCTCTTCCGCCTTCTCCTGCTTCTCCACCATTTCAGCTTGAACGCCGGAATGCTTTCTCCATTCTTCTTTCGATGTTTTTGAAACTGGCGGTTTTTCAAAAGAATTTATAAACCTGGCAAATATATTCATAGTAATTATAAGTTAATAATAATGTTTAACGTTTAAGGTTGCGATCGTTTAACCTTAAACGTTGAACATGCTCATTTTATCACATTTCAAAGCTTTTTTGAAGGCTTATAATTATATTTTTAATTTCTTGATTTCTCCTTTAAAAAATTCCGCCATTTCTCCTTTACTCACCGGCTTTTTCAAAAATTCCATAGGCGCTTCTTCTGCCTCCTCAACGCTAATCAACTGCTCTAAAAAGAGCCTTTCGTTAAATTCGTCTTTATATTTCTTTTCACAAATAGTAATAATTTTTTGCAGAGAAACAAGCTTCTCCCTCAAAACAAAATATAAATCAACATAATCCTTAAAAGTTATCCTTCTCCCTATGGTATAAGCTTTAGCTGCGGCAATTTCCGGGACAGAGAGAAGTTTTACCCCCTTAAGCTCTGACAAATTCATTATGGGACGGAAATTATACTTTACAAAATCTATTTTTACTTTATTTGCCTTTACGCTTAATTGTTCCGAGTGATTTATAACAATCTCTATTTCAAACTCCTTAAAAATTTTTCTTACTTTATCTAAAAGTTTGGGTGGAAAATTTTTTTCTGAAAATAAATCAAAATCAACGGAAATCCTATGGCCTATCTGCAGGGCCAGGGCAGTACCTCCCGCTAAGTAAAATCCCGGGAGTTGCTTCAATTTATCAAATATTCTTTTCTGCTCTGATTTTATCGCTTCGAGAAACATATTTAAATTTAATTCCTAATAATAGAAAAAGGAGGATTACCACTGGTTTTCTGAACTCGCTGGCCGAAAGAGATTCTATAATTTCCTTAAGCTGCTTTCTCCCATAGGTCTTAATCAGCCACCGCCACTGGTCCATGTCTCCGTAATTCAAAACATTGACAATAATTGTCTTTTTGTGCTCTTCTATATCAATTTCAGAAAACCGGTAAGACCACAAAAGATGCCTGAAAGATTCCGGCAGTTTCATTTTTGGTTTTGCTATACTCTTGCTCATAAATTCTATCTATATTATATCACATTTCGAAGCTTTTCTGAAGACGCGAATAGAGCTCTTCTTCCACCTTAATGCGGTCGCGGCCGTATTTAGCTCGGGAGTATTCCTTAATAGCCTGGGCGATTTCCGGATTTCCTTTTGACGGAGGGTTGGTAAGAATATTAAACGGCTTGGAGGTTTCTCCTTTAATCAAAAGGCGGAAAGCGGCGTTGTAATTATCAATATTAACCAGATCCTCCTCGTCAAAAGTCGGCCCGAATACCGAAACCAGGAACTTAGCGTCTTCAGGGCCCGTTCTGAAGGCAATCATTGAACCGACGTTGCCAAAAATAGCTTTTTTGGTTTCCTCGTCCAGCTGACCGATAAATTGATGGCCGAAAATCAGAGAAAGCCGATATTTTCTAGCTTCGGCTAAAGCGGAGGAAATCGTCTGGGTGGTGACATTATGAAACTCGTCTATGTATAGATAAAAGTCTTTTCTCTCTTCT
>JAUSHA010000050.1 GCA_030648815.1 bacterium
GGCTTTTGAAAGTCCTAAGGCAGAGAAGGAAACCTGCGCTGTGCCCGTTTTGCCGGCAATATAGTAACCGGGAACTTTAGCCGCTTTTCCAAAACCATTTTCAACTACGCTCACCAGCATGGCGGTTAATTTTGAAGCCGCAGTTGCGGAAATTACCTTGCCGTCGCTTACTTCAAGGCTTGTCACGATTATTTTAGCGCCCTCTCTAATCTCTTTAACTAAGTAGGGCTTAACCAATTTCCCGCCGTTAGCTATGGCAGAAAAAGCTCTCGCCAATTGAATCGGAGTCATTTCTATGCCTTGGCCGAAAGAAGCTGTGGCAAAACTTACTTCATACCCCTTTTTAAATTCTTTATTTGAAGAAAGGACCTCGCCCGCGATGTCAACTAAAGTTTTTTCAAAAATACCGAATTTTTTAATATAGTCTGAAAATTTCGCATGCCCTAATTGGGATTCGGCAAAAACCGCTCCGGTATTTATTGATTTTTCCAAAACTTCGGTCATAGTTATATTTCCGGAATAAGATCTTTTGTCATAATTATAAATAGGCCAGCCGCCGATTTCAAGGACGCCGGGATCTTTATAGGTAGTCTGGGGGGTGACCTTATCCTCATTCAAAGCGCTGGCCATAGTAATGGGCTTAAAAACGGAACCAGGCTCAAATGTCTTCTGAACGGCACCCGTCTGAAAAATCTCCAAATCGCTTTCCTGATAATATTTATTGGGATCAAAATTTGGGAAATCAGCCAAAGCTAATATCTCCCCCGATTGGGGGTTTATCACAACAATAGTCCCGCCTTCAATTTTTAAATTCTTTTCGGCTTGAGCCAATAATTTCTCCGCAAAATATTGAATATTGTAATCAATCGTCAATATCAAATCAGAGCCGTCGGGAGATGATTCGCCTCTATTGGTAAAAAAATAGCCGAAGGGCCCCTTTTCTCCCTCTAAGGTCTGCTCCTTGCCGGCCAAAACGTCATCCCAATACTCTTCAATGCCGTATTGCCCCCACCCGTCTTTATTGACAAAGCCCAGAATATGCGAAGCAAATTCTCCGTATGGGTAATCGCGCAGCTTATTTTTATTAATATGAATCCCTGATAATTTACTGCTCTTCAGATCCTGGACCTCTTTTTCGGTGAGCTTATCCTTAATTAATTCGTAAAGAGAATCCTTTTGAAGTTTCTGCAGAATTAAATCTTTTTCGAGGCCGAGTTCGCTGCTTAAAATTTCAGCGATATTTTCTTTATCTTCCTGCTTTATTTCCATCGGAGAAACATAAACGAAATAACTGTTTTTATCTTGGGCTAAAGGCAAGTCGTGATTTTGAAAAAAAATCTTGCCTCTTTCTCCCTGGGTATTTATGGAAAACCTCTGCTGTCCTTTAGCCAAGGCCGAATAAAAATCATTTTGTATGATCTGCAAAAAAACTAAGCGGCCTAATATAGCCGCTCCGAATATGAATATGGAAATTAAAACCAAATTAGCTCGCCAACACCTCATAACGTTATTTTACCGCCATCTCTGAATCCATAATCTGAATGTAATAAACCTTGCTTACTTTCTCGTAATTTAAATTAATTAAAGCGCTGTCCAGGTCGGCTAGGGAATTCCCGCCGAAAAGACCCGCCTCCAGCTCTTTGTTTTGCTGATAAAGCACGATCATCTCTTTCTCGTATCTGGAAATAAGGGAAACGGCTTTAGTGATTTCGCTTATCTGAAAGATATAAAAAACGAGGATGGCGGCAATCGGGATTAATCCAAGCGCCCACATTTTACGTATATTAATTTTTGGGAGGGCGGGAAAACCGATTTTTTCAGAAATTGCTTGAGTTAAAAATTGCGTGCTCATGGTTTTTTAATCGCTCGTAATTTTGCCGATCTTGATCGGGGGTTCGCTCTTATCTCCCCAAAATCAGGCACAATTGGTTTTTTTGTTAATAATATAAATGACGGATCTTCGCCTCTGGCGGCAAAAAATTTCTTAACTATTCTGTCTTCCAGGGAATGAAAGGAGATGACCGCTAATCTTCCCCCGGGTTCCAGGATTTGAACAGCTTGCGGCAGCGCTTTTGACAGATTATTCAATTCATCATTAACGGCTATTCTCAAAGCCTGGAAAGTCTGCTGGGGAAAGGCGCCGGCTTTCTTTATAATTTCTGCCAGCTGCAGGGTGTTTGCTATCGGCCTCAAATTTCTGGCCTCAATGATTCTTTGGGCAATTCGCTCCGCTTTCTTTTCTTCGCCATAATCTTGCAAGATTTTCTCGATTTCAAATTTTGACCAATAATTAACGATCTTCTCGGCGGTTAATAAAAATCCCTTGGCGTCAAATCTCATATCAAGCGGCTCTTTTCTTTTGAATGAGAATCCCCTGCCTGATTCTTCCAAATGCCAGCTGGACATGCCGAGGTCAAACAAAATTCCATGAACCGGTCCAAATTTGTATTTCTCAATAATATTTTTTAAATCTGCAAAATTATCTTCGGCTAAAATCAATCTTTCCCGTGGTTTTAATCTTAATTTTTTATCTATTCCCAGAACTTTTCCCTTAGGGCCGTTCTTTTCCAGAATAGCTGAAGCGTGACCGCCTTCGCCAACCGTGCAATCAATAAAATTCTCGTTGGGTTTGGGATCCAGATACTTAACAACTTCTTCTTGAAGAACGGGAATATGCGTCATGTTGGTTAAATGCCAAGTTCTTTTAAACGCTCGGCGATATCGCCCGCCTCCGTCTCTGTCTTCTTTTTATGCTCTTCCCACTTATCTTCGTCCCAAATTTCTATTTTATTTGATAATCCCAGAACCGCCACATTCTTTTTCAGCAAAGCATAGCTTTTCAAATAATCCGGAATTAAAATCCTCCCTAATTTGTCGAGTTCCGCCTCGGAAGCGCCGGCCAGCGATAGTCTTGCAAAATTTCTGGCATCAGCTTGAGAGCTCGGCAATTCTTCCAGTTCTTTAGCGCGTCTCTCCCATTCTTTTAAAGTATAAATCACTAAACAGTTTTCAAGGCCTTTAGTAATTACCGCTT
>JAUSHA010000051.1 GCA_030648815.1 bacterium
AAAATTATTTCCCAGATTGAACCGAGAATCGTTATTCCGATGCATTATAGTTTGCCGAAATTGAAAGTAAAGATTGACGGGTTGGAGCCCTTTTTGAAAGAAATGGGCCAAAAATCAGCCGAGTCCCAGCCCAAGCTTTTAATCAAGAAAAAAGATTTAACAGCCGAAGAAACAAAAGTAATCGTTCTCCAGCCGTAATTTATGCCGGAACAGCCGCCAGAAAAACCAAAACAAGCCGATAACAATATCGGCGAAGTAAAGCCAAGAGAAATAGTTGAAGAGATGCGCGAGTCATACATTGACTACGCCATGTCTGTTATCGTTTCGCGCGCCCTACCCGATGTCAGGGACGGCTTAAAGCCGGTCCACCGCAGGATTTTGTACGCCATGGGAGAAGACGGCTTAACTCACTCGGCCAAATACCGTAAATCGGCCAATGTGGTGGGTTCGGTTTTGGGCCGTTATCATCCTCACGGAGATACGGCGGTTTACGATTCCATGGCGAGAATGGCTCAAGATTTTTCTCTTCGCTATCCTTTAATAGAAGGCCAAGGAAACTGGGGTTCCATTGACGGAGATTCTCAAGCGGCTATGAGGTATACCGAATGTCGCATGTCAAAAATCGGCGAAGCAATGCTTAATGATATTGAAAAAAATACCGTAAGTTTTGTTGATAATTACGATAGCACCAGAAAAGAGCCGACTGTCTTACCTTCGCCAGTACCCCAGCTTTTATTAAATGGGTCCCTTGGCATAGCCGTCGGCATGACAACCAATATCCCTCCGCACAATCTTTCGGAAGTAGTTGATGCCTCAATTTATCTTCTTGACCATCCCAAGGCCGATACCGAAGATTTATTCCAATTCGTTAAAGGGCCGGATTTTCCGACAGGCGGCATTATTTTCAATCAAAAGGAAATTCTTGAGGCCTATTCTCAAGGCAAGGGAGCCATTGTCACCCGGGGCAAGGCCGAAGTTGTTGATTCTGAAAAAACCCTGCCTGGCCGGCAGGCAGGCGGCAGGAATCAAATTATTATAACGGAAATCCCATATCAAGTTTTAAAGTCGTCCTTAATTGAGCGGTTGGCCGAGTTGGTTCAGGAAAAGAAAATTGACGGTATTAAAGATATCAGGGATGAATCCGACAGGGAAGGCATGAGGATTGTCATAGACCTTGCTAAGGAGGCCTACCCGCAGAAAGTTTTAAATCGGCTTTATAAATTTACCGACCTGCAAAAAACTTTTCACTTGAATATGCTGGCTCTGGTTGACGGCATTCAGCCGAGGATTTTATCTTTGAACGAAGTTTTGAGCTATTACCTTGAATACCGAAAAGAAATTATTTTCAAAAAAACGGAATATGATTTGCAAAAAGCCAAAGAGAGGGCTCATATTTTAGAGGGCTTGCACAAGTGCTTGGCCAATATTGACGCCGTCATCAGAATCATCAGGAATTCCGCCAGTCGCGAAGATGCTCTTAACAATTTAATGAAGCGTTTTCGTCTTAGCCAGATTCAGGCTAACGCCATTTTGGAAACCAAGTTAGCGGCTTTGGCTAAACTGGAAAGAAAAAAGATAGAGGACGAATTAAAAGAATTAAAAGTCAAAATAGCCGAGCTATCCTCAACCTTGAATAGCCCGCAAAAAATAAAAGAGGTGGTTAAAAAAGAATTAAAGGAAATAAAAGATAATTTTGGCGACGAGAGGAGAACCAAGGTGGTGGTGGCAAAAGTGGGGGAGATCGCCGAAGAGGATTTAATTCCGCAGGAGGAAACGATCATCACTCTGACCCAAGGCGGTTATATAAAAAGAATCAACCCGTCGCTTTACAAAATGCAAAAGAGGGGCGGTCGCGGCATGGTGGGCATGAAAACCCTAGGAGACGATATTGTGGAGCATTTCCTCACGGCCATGACTCATGATTCTCTGCTCTTCTTTACCGATTCCGGTAAAGTTTTCCGGACGCAGGTTTATGAAATTCCCGAAGGCCAGAGGGTGGCCAAAGGCAGGGGTCTTTTGAATTTCCTGGAAATTTCTCCTCAAGATAAGGTTTTGTCTTTGCAGACATTAGGCAAAGCGGAAAAAGAAGCGGGCATAAAATATTTAGTCATGGCAACCAAAGACGGCATCATAAAAAAGACCAGTCTGGAAGAGTTTGAAAATGTCAGGAAATCCGGCTTGATCGCCATGACTCTTAAAAAAGGCGACTTATTAAAGAAGGTTGCCAAGACCACCGGCGACGATGACATAATTTTGGTGACAAAAAAAGGCCAGTCAATTTGCTTTAAGGAAAAAGATATCAGGCCCATGGGCAGGACAGCCGCCGGCATAAAGGGCATTCGTTTGAAAAAGGGCGATGAAGTAATCTCTATGGATGTTACTAGTGCAAAGTGCGAGCCGGGTAAGTGCCACCTTTTGGTGCTCACCGAAAATGGTTATGGCAAACGGACTGATTTAAGAGAGTATAAGGTTCAAACCGGGGGAGGGTCGGGCATTTTGACGGCAAGGATTACTTCTAAAACCGGCGAGCTGGCTTCAGCCGCAATTTTGACCGGCCAAGAAGAGGATTTGATTGTTATTTCCAGAACGGGCCATGTCATCAAGACCGGGGTTAATTCCATCAGCAAGCTGAATCGCGCCACTCAAGGCGTCAGGATCATGAAGCTGGAGCCCGGCGACAAAGTTGCCTCCGCCGCTTGCATTTGATAGAATATATATTATGAAGATAACAAAAATATTATTTCTATTCCCAGCAATATTTTTGGTTTCAGCCCTACTCTCCTTAGGTCCGGATAATTTTAGTTCGGCGGCGTCAGTTTCCTTAACCGGCCAACCCTCGTCCGGAACCGCCCCCTTACCAGTAATCCTTACCGCTAATATAGCAGACACATCCAGTGGTCCACTAACTTATTACTTCTGGTGGAATTGCAATAACCCATCCCGAGAAACAGATCCGACAAAACTCTATTCCGCATGTGGCTACCCCACAGATTCTTCTAAGGGCGAGGTAAGGATTGATGTCAATTATCTGACAGCTAGTCTTATCCATACCTATAATTGTTCTCAATCAAGTTGCGAATACACTGCTAAAGTAATCGTGCTTGGCGGATCTTCGCCCGTTGAAGCCCAAGCTTTAATTAAAGTTTCTGCGACTGTCGCCAACGCTTCTGACACAACAGCTCCGCAACTCTCCAATTTACAACCATCGGGAAGTAAAACCATTGGCGCCAATGTCGACTTATCGTTGATCACTAACGAAAAAGCTGTTTGCAAATATGCCACCGCAGACGAACATTATTCAATTATGACGGATGTTTTTAACGTTACGGCTGACGGGCTTAACCATATTGAATCCCTCGGTTCACTGGCCATCGGCAATTATAGATATTATGCTGGATGCCAGGACGTTGCCGGTAATGCAGGTTACGGTACGATTAATTTTAGCGTTATTGCCATCCCAGTCCCTGCTTCTCCGCCGAGTCAGGCCTCTCCACCCGCTCAGAGTATAGATGCTTGCATAAAAGAGAGTAGTCCGGGCAAGAATGATCGTTGTCCTGTACGCGATCAGTGCTGTCAAACCCGTCATGATGGATACAACAATTACCTTCATTACATTGTTAATTGGTGTGGAGGACAATATAATACTTCCATGTGCTCATCCGTTCCATCTGCTTCTGGTGGTGCCACTAGTCCCGGAACGAGTCAGAATGTTAGTTTTAAATTAGATAATCCGTTGGGGGCAACTACCACCTTTCAGATTTTGCTGAACAAAATCATTGATTTTATTTTTTGGGTGGGCATGGCTTTGGCGCCGGTGATGTTAATCGTGGCGGGCTTTATGTATGTGATTTCTTCAGGCAGTCCGCAAAAAGTTGAACAAGCCAAGAAGATAATAATATACACGGTTATCGGCTTGATTGTTCTTCTGCTTGCTAAGGGGTTGGTGACAGTGTTAGAATCAATAATAGGAGTTAACCCTGTTAAATAATTTTTCTTTCAGAAAAATTGCCCCGAAGGGGCATTTAACAGGGTAAAGGTCGGAAAACAACAAAATAAATTTATATATGAAAAAAGTTTTACCAATATTAGTTTTGGGTACCTTATTCGCCACTTTGTTAGTACCGACGACAGCTTCAGTAGTATTAGCAGCCGCATGTCCATCTAATTGTGAAATAATAACAACCGTATGCGAATGCACTGTGAGTGGCGTGACTTCTACTCTTAATCCAACCGTAACCAGTGGCTTAGTTTGCGATCGTGGTACGCCTCGCCAAGTAGGCACTTGTTCGGCGGCAGTTGGTGGTATTTCTGGAACAGCTCCAAATGCTTTTCCTAGAGGCGTCAGCGATTTAATGGCAAAGATCAATACAATAGGCGATTATGTCTTCGTGGCCTTAATGGCGGTAGCTGGCATGTTCCTTATTATAGCCGGATTCATGTATGTGACTGCCGGAGGCAGTCCGGAAAAAGCCGGTAAGGGCAGACAGATGTTGATCAACGCTTTGATCGGCGTAGTTATTGGTCTATTGGCAAGAGGCATAGTGCAGGTGATAGATTCTATTCTTAGATAGAGGCGGGTAGGTTTTATTTCTATCTTCTATAAAAAAATCAGCTCCAGACTTCTGGAGCTTGATTTTTTAATTTTAGAGAGATAAAATTAAAAAAGCTGATTTATGTCGGAGTGGCGAAACTGGCAGACGCGCCGGCCTTAGGAGCCGGTGGGGAAACCCTTGAGAGTTCAAATCTCTCCTCCGACACCGTTAATCCTGCTTGATAGTGATTTTGCGTTTTTGAATTTTAACTACTTTCGGGATCCTTAAAGTTAGAACCCCATCTTTGATGGCGGCTTCGGCTTTTGAGCCGTCAACTTCTTCAGGCAAAATAACCTGCCTTGAAAAAGCTCCCCAATAGCATTCTTGGTAATAGTATTTTTTTGTTTCCTCTGTAACTTGTTTTTCTCTGCTTCCTTTCACGGTGACAATATCATTTTCAATGGTGATATCCAAATTTTCCGCCTTAATGCCGGCGATAGTGGATTGAACGACAAATTCAGTGTCGGTTTCGTAAACATCAATGGCCAGCTCTCCTTCAAAGTCGGAATCTTCTTCTTTGGATTTTTTGGGAAGCCGTTCTTTGGTTTCCTCTTCGATGATTTCAACCTCCTCTTTTTCTGTTTTTTTAGCGGATTTAACCTTTCCCGTCGGTTTGGGGGCGGTTTCTTTTTTTGTCTTTTTTTCTTCTTTGGCCGGTTCTTTCTCGGCCCCTATTTTTAATTTATCAAAAAATCCCATTTAAATAAATCAGCGAATAACGAATTTAATGCGAATATACGAATTCGTAAATTCGCAGTCGATTCGCTATTCGTTGATTTTACATACGCTTTTCAATTTTTCGACCTTTTTAAAGCCCAAAGAAACAAAAATAATCAGGCCAACTAATATTATAATCGGAGTCGCAAACTTAAATCCATTATCTACTTCTATTATAGATAAATCATAGAGTCCATGCAAGGATACCGAAGCGATAAATCCCGCAAGCAGTAATTTTGTTCTATTTTTCGGCTGAAAGAACGACATGGCCATAAAATATCCCAGAACTCCCGAGGCTAGGGCGTGCAAAAAGGTGGCTCCGACAAATCTGAATCCGCTGATAACGAATGTTTCCAAGAATTTTAAAGGATTGGCTAAGGGGAGCAAAATTAAAAGATTTTCTAAGGCGGCAAAACCCAAAGCCGAGATAATCATGTAGAGCATGACATCGGTCGGCTCGTCAAACTCGGGATGTTTGAGGATTTTTTTCTTTACTACCAGATACTTAAAGAATTCTTCCACAAGCGCTATGCCCAAGAATATATAAATTAGCTGATTTAAAAAATGAGGAAAATTGAGATTTTTCAGTTGTTCCGCAATGCCCAGCTCTATTAAAGCCGCCGGGATGGCGGCCATCATGCCGTATAGGAAAATCCTGATAATCGTCGGATTGTGTTCTGGATGCGAATCTTTTCTCAAAAAAAACAAAAGCCAGGCGATACTGGGAACAAGTCCGAAAAATATGTAGATGGGGTAGTTTATAGAGGCCATTTTTCTATCATTAAGGATTGTTTTTTATCTTTAATCGGCAGCTGCTGGTAAATTTCTTCGGTGATAAAGGGAATGAATGGATGCAGAAGTTTTAGCGATGTCAGTAATACATGCAATAGTAATTTTTGATTTTTTCCGCCAGAGGCGGATCCGCCTTGGGCGGAGTTTTTTGTCTCTTCAATAAACTTGTCGCAAAAATCATGCCAAAAAAAGTCATATAGCGTATGCGCCGCTTCGCCGAATTGGTAATTTTCCAGATTTTTATTAACCGATTCGATGGTTTGATTTAATTGTTGGATGATTTGACATTTCGGTAGTTCGTTGACGTCAGACGTCAACGGTTCGTCGTTGACGTCTGACGTCAACATCACGAAACGGCTGGCGTTCCAGAGCTTGTTGCAAAATTTTCTCCCCATAACGATATTTTCTTCGGAGAATTTTATATCCTGTCCGCCTAATAATTGATAGGCGATGCCGAATCTGACGGCATCGGCCCCGTATTTTTCAATCAAGCCGACAGGATCAATACCGGTGCCCAATGACTTTGACATTCTTTGCCCCTCTTTTGTTAAGACGGTGGGATGGATTAGAACCGTATGAAACGGCGCTTTTCCCATAAATTCTATTCCGGAAAAAATCATTCTCGTTACCCATAAATTAATAATATCCCTAGCCGTGCTTAAAACATCAGTCGGATAAAAGGTTTTTAAATCTTTAGTGTTTTCGGGCCAGCCGAGCGTGGCAAACGGCCACAAAGCCGAAGAGAACCAAGTGTCTAAGACGTCGTCCACCCCATCCAGGGGTATTTTATGTCCCCACCAGAGTTGGCGGGAAATGCACCAGTCCCTGACATTTTTTAGCCAATCAAGATATGGTTTTTCAAAATTTTTGGGAGAAAATTTAATCTTGCCGGATTTTACAGCTTTAACCGCTTGCTTGGCCAGATCAGACATTTTTAAGAACCACTGCTTGGAGGGTATGAGTTCTACGACAGTATTGCATCTGTAGCATTTTGGCACCTGGTGGATATAATCTTCCGTTTTTTCCAGCAGATTAAGTTTGGTTAAATCATCAATAATTTTTTCCCTGGCTTCTGCGATCTTTAATCCCTGATAGGGGAGAGGCGCTTCTTTGGTAATTCTTCCTCTTTCATCAATAACTTGGATGATTTTTAAGTTGTGCCTTAAGCCTATTTCGGAATCCGTCAAATCATGAGCCGGAGTGACTTTTACCGCTCCCGTTCCGAATTTTTGATCAACCGCCCTGTCGGCGATAATCGGAATTTCTCTCCCTACCAGCGGCAGAATAACTTTTTTGCCGATTAAGTTTTTATATCTTTCGTCTTTTGGATTAACCGCTACCGCCACATCTCCAAGCATAGTCTCCGGCCTGGTTGTCGCGACGATAATGAAATTATCGTCGCCCTGAGTCTGTCGAAGGGCATCCTTTCTCAGTAGATATTTTATGTACCATAAGTGACTTTTTTCCTCTGTATATTCCAGCTCCAAATCCGACAGCGAGGTGGCGCATCTCGGGCACCAATTTACTACTCTTTCTCCCTGATAAATCAGCCCCTTTTTATAGTAGTGCAAAAAAGCGGCCTGGACGGCTTTTTCATATTCTTTATCTAAAGTAAAACGGGTTCTGGACCAATCGCAGGAAGCCCCGAGTTTTTTAAGCTGGCCCAGAATTTTATTTCCGTAAATTTCTTGCCAAGCCCAAATCCTTTCAATGAATTTTTCGCGGCCTAAATCAAAACGATTGAGCCCCTCCTTTCTTAATTCTTTTTCCACCTTGGCTTGAGTGGCAATACCGGCGTGGTCGGTGCCCGGGATCCAAAGAGTTTTAAATCCCTCCATTCTTTTTTTTCTGATTAAGACATCCTGGATAACGGTATTTAAGGCATGACCCATATGCAGTTCGCCGGTGATGTTTGGCGGAGGAAGGACGATAGTAAAGGATTTATTTTTATTGGGATTGTCAGCCCGAGGCTGATGCGCCTCGGGCGCAAAAAAGCCTGACTCTTCCCAGAGCTTGTATATTTTGTCTTCCACAGTTTTCGGATCGTATGCCTTCGCGGGTTCCATAAAATTAATGTTCCGTGATGTTTAACGTTAAAGGTTGCACCGTTAACCTTTAACGTTAAACATCACGTTCGGAAATCTTTAATACGTTCATTTTACTACGTGATTTGATTTTTTTC
>JAUSHA010000053.1 GCA_030648815.1 bacterium
CCGATCCGATATCAGTAGTCGGGACTTTAGTAGCCAGCACCGCACTTTTACAATTCAAGCATTGATATCTTTTGCCCAGGGAAATGGGTTTATCTGGAGAAGAATTTCCTATCAGCGCAGTAAATAATTCTCCGATCTCGGATTCAGACTCTATCTCGGCGATGACAGTTTTCTTTTCGAAGCCATCTACCATAAATGCTTCGGGCATGGTTTTTAATGCCTCGACGATTCTTTTACCTTCTTGCTTTTTCTCTTCTTCGGTCATTTTGTCCCTCCTTTTCGTTATTTTGTTCCCACTAATGTTATTTACACTATCAAGCAAGAAAGTCAAGGAATTGTGCGGAGGGAATTGTGCGGAGTCCGACTCCGCACAATTTCCTCCGTACGATTTTCCACGTCTTGATTTTTTATCCGAATCGCAGTACGATACAGAAAATGTTGATCTTTTAGAAAGGAGGCAGACGATGCCTGAAGAATCGAAACTAGTAAAACGAGCAGAGGAGTTCGCCAGAAAGAAGCATGCCGGGCAGTTTCGCGAGCATAAGGCTCACCAGCCATTTATAATTCATCCCGAAGAGGTGTATATACTCGTAAGGGATTCCGGCGGCAAGGAAGAAGAAGAGGCGGCAAGCTGGGTGCACGATACCGTGGAGGATACGCCGACTACGCTGGATGAGATTGAAAAAGAACTTGGTCTCAAAGTAAGAGAGATTGTTGACGGACTGACGGATCCGCCTGAATTCAAGGGACTTCCGCTACTTGTTCGCAAGGCTCGCCAAGCAGAGCGTGTACGATCAAAAAGTCCAAGCATTAAACGGGTAAAGCTTGCCGATCAGATAGTTAATATGCTGTCATTAATTGATAATGCGCCGGTAACGTGGACCAAGGAAAAATGCTACGATTATGCGCAAGGAGCCCGCTTGGTCGCTATAGCGTGCAAGGGAGTTGACGATTTTCTTGATGCTCAGGCTGAACTGGCCTATATTGAGGTGATGAAACATCTCGCCTAAAATTATAAGGCCTCTCCAATGGGGAGGCCTTTTGTTTACCCTGAGCGAAGTCGAAGGGTTGGAGGCTTGAAAATTAGCGGGATTTCTGCTAAATATAGAGTATATGGGTTCCCCGCAATCTTACCTAATTTTAATAATACCCATCGTCACGGCCTCCGTTGCCCAGCTTCTTTTTAAGAGAGGGATTTCATCCTTGGGAGTTTTGAATTTTTCTTTTGCCAATTTGTTTTCTTTAATTCTTAAAATTTTGCAAAATGGCTTCTTAGTGACGGGTGCCATCATCTTCGGCATAAGTTTCTTATTCTATCTTTTCTCTTTGTCTAAATTTCAGCTAAGCGTTATCTACCCGATTTTTGTAAGTTCGGGAATCGTTATTGTTTCTCTGGCATCCTGGTTCTTTTTGAAGGAAGGTCTTTCCTGGCTTCAAATTTCGGGAATCGTCGTTATCATTTTCGGCATTTTTTTATTAGCAACCAAATGATTTATGGATCTAATAGATGTAATCAAAAAAAGAAGGAGCACTCGGCGTTTTAAACCAGACAATGTCCCCGATGATTTGATAAAAAAAATAATTGAAGCCGCCGTTTGGGCGCCCTCCGCCTGCAATATGCAAGGCTGGAGATTTATTATTGTTGACGACTCTAAACTTAAAGAAAAAATGGTGGACAACGGCGGAGCCGTAATCATCAAATCAGCTCCGGTTGGGATACTGGTGGCCTACGACGAAAGAACTGGCAATACGGAATATCAGGATCATATCCAATCGGCGGCCGCAGCTATTCAAAATTTGCTGCTGGCGGCGACGCATTACGGTTTGGGCTCCTGCTGGGTTTGCCAATTGCCGCTAAAAAGCAGAGTAAGAAAAATTTTTGGGATGCCAAAGAATTTCTCTCCGATAGCTTATATTCTTCTGGGTTATTCCGAGAGAGAGCCGAAGGAAGTTGGCAGAATCCACCCTTTTGAAAATTTAATAGGCCGTAACCGCTTTAATCATTCTTCGCCGCAGCAGGCCAGTCATTCTGGCTCATTTTTCTACCGGTTCTCCAGAAAAGCATATTATCTTTTGCCCCTTTTTATAAAAAAGGGATTTCTGAATAAATTTATTGATAAAAAATTCGTAAAAAAATTTGACAACTGATATTTATAAAAAAACTATTCTGAATTCTCTGCCTCGAATACTCTCCAACTGCGACAGAAATAAGTATTCTTCTTCCTTCGGATGCTTTGACCGGAATTTCTGGCACTACAAGATTATTGACATTCCGTCAGCCCGCCTTCAGGAAGGAGTTTTAACTTTAGCCTTACTTTATCTTGACAGCGAAAACTCTTTTTTTCAAAAAGATTATGTTAAGAAATTAATTGAAGGGGGGTTAAATTTTTGGCTGAAGATTCAGGGGAAAGAAGGTTCTTTTAATGAATGGTACCCCCATGAAAAGAGTTTTGTCGCCACTGCTTTTTCCAGTTATGCGGTTTCCGAAACATTAATTTTATTGTCGGACATGGAAACAAAGAAAGAAATAATTGCCGGTCTGAAGAAGGCGGGTGATTGGCTGTTGGGGAGAAGAGATAACCAGGCCCTCAATCAAAATGCCGGAGCCCTAGCCGCTCTGTATAATATTTTTCTTCTGACTGGAGAGGAAAAATACGAGAAAGAATGTCAAAAATTAGTTGAATTTTTCAAAAAAAATCAGAATGAAGAGGGGTGGTTTCCGGAATATGGCGGAGCGGATATTGGCTACCTTTCGCTCACTCTTGATTACATGGCAAAGTACTATTTGAAATCAAAAAATAGAAACGTCCTCCCTATTTTAGAAAAAGGCCTCGATTTTCTTTCTAATTTTATTCATCCGGACGGCAGCGCCGGAGGGATTTATGGCAGCCGCAGCACGTCTTATATTATTCCGTCCGGTATAGAAATTTTGGCTAACTTTTCATCCTTAGCCCGCATGATGAGTTCTGTTTTGCAAGAGAGCATTAAAAATAATTGTATTACTCATCCCGAGATGATGGATGACAGGTATCTTATCCAGAATGGCTATAATTATATGGAAGCCAGTTTGCAATTCAAACAAAGGAGCTCTTTTAATGAAGAAGCGGCCGGAAATCTGCCGTCATTTTCTTTTAATGACAAGCATTTTCCTCGGGCCGGCTTTTGGATAAAAAGCAACCCCGCTTTTTACTGCATTATTAATTACAAAAAAGGCGGCGCCGTTTATTGCTATGATCGGTTAAAGAAAAGCAACATTTATAACTCCGGAATTTTGTTAAGACGGGGAGAAAAGTCATACAGTTCTTCTTGGATTTCCGAACAAAATAAAATAATTTTTTCTCAAGATAATAAGAATATTTTAATTAAAGGCCGATTGCAGGAAGCGGTCGGGCACCGACCAACCACATTTCGGTTTGTCGTATTGCGAATCCTGCTTGGCTTAGGCCAATTTATACCGTATTTCACAGTTTTTATGAAATCAGCGTTAAGAAATTTCCTTATTTCCCGAAAGACTGCATCTTCGTTTTATTTTGAACGGTCTTTTCATATTGATAATAATATGCTAATAAAAGACAGATTCCCCGCGGGAGTTTTTGATAAGGGTTATATCGGGGGCATCTTTGAGCCGGCGTACACGCCGAGTTCCCGATATTTTAATAATGATTTCGTTAATTCCCCCGGAAAATTAATGACGGAAAAAGAATTAATCCGGGGAGAGGCAGAGTATTCGCTTAGGGGTTTTTAAAATTATGGAAAATAAACAAACAATAGAAGTATCAGTCGTCGTTCCCGTTTATAATGAAGAAGGAAGCGTCAGGGAGCTTTTTTCAAGAGTTAGCGGCGTTTTAAATCGTCTTAATAAAACATACGAAATTATTTTTATTGACGACGGTTCCAGCGATCAAACCTTCAATATTCTTAAAGAATTAAGCGCCCTCAACAACCCATTGAAGATTATTCAGTTTAGAAGAAATTTTGGCAAATCCGCCGCTTTAAGCGCGGGGTTTGAATCAGCTCTCGGAGAATTTGTCATCACTATAGACGGCGATCTGCAGGATGACCCTGAAGAGATCCCTAATTTTTTAGAGAAGATAAGGGAGGGATATGACTTGGTTGTCGGGTGGAAGGCTGAGAGGAAAGATCCTCTCGGAAAGAAGATAGCCTCAAGAATATTCAACGCCTTGTCCGCCAGGCTCACCGGCGTGAAAGTCCATGACTCTAATTGCTGTTTTAAAATTTTTAGAAATGAGGTAGTAAAAAACATCAAACTTCACGGAGAATTGCACAGATATATTCCCGCCTTAGTCTATTGGCAGGGCTATAAAATTTCAGAGATAAAAGTTAAGCATCATCCGAGAAAGTACGGCAAATCCAAATATGGTTTTGCCAGAATTTTTAAGGGATTTTTAGATTTAGTTACGGTTAAATTTTTGATGGCATACCTAACAAGGCCTATTCATTTTTTTGGTCAAGCCGGGCTTCTGTTATTATTTTTAGGGTTTTCATGCGGCACGGCAACGCTAATATATAAATTTGTTTTTAAAATCCCTATCGCCATGACTCAACTGCCGTTGCTGACCATATTTTTCGTTCTTATGGGTATTCAGTTTATATTGATGGGTCTTTTAGCCGAAATTTTAATCAGGATTTATTACGAACCGCGCGGGAAAACTCCCTATTCCATTAAAGAGAAAATACATCTATGAACGGAATAAAGTCAGCAGGCATGGTGATTTTAGTTTGTCCTCCAATAGTTTTTGGAAAGGGGAAAAATTTTACCTATCCTTTTTTGGGCATTCTCTATATAGCAACTTACCTTCAAAGAAACGGCATTGCCGTAAAGGTTATTGATTCCTTCGTTAACGGACATACTTTGAGCGAACTGGCGGAAATTATTTTAAAAGAAAATCCATCCGTGGTGGGATTCAGCGCGATGTCTTGTCAAGCGAAAGCCGTTTTAGAGGTAGCCGCCGAGTTAAAAAAACGCCGTCCTTCTTTAAAAATTGCCGTTGGCGGTCCGCATATCAGTTCGACTAAAGACGAAATATTCAATTTTACCAAAGACATAGATTTTTTGTTTTATGGCGAAGGCGAGGAGAGTTTTTATAAATTCATTATCGGAGGGCCTTTAGAAGAAATTGACGGCTTGATTTATAAAAATGGGGATAAAATAATAATTAACAGTCCACCTCAGTTGATACGGGACTTAGACGGTCTTCCTTTCCCAAATTTCGAATTGATAGATATTAAAAAGTACGATAGTTTTTTTGCCAAATCTCTTCCCCTGGCATCTTTAATGGCATCGCGGGGATGTCCCTATAGCTGTATTTTTTGCGACGCTCATTTGACTCACGGTAAGATGTTGAGATTAAGAACCCCCTCAAATATCGTTGACGAAATAGAGTATAATTATCGGAAATACGGGGTAAAGCAGCTTATGTTCAAAGACAGCGATCTCACATTAAACAAGAATTGGGTTCGGGAAATTTGTTCTGAAATTAATAAGCGGCATATTAAAATAACCTGGACTTGCAACACCAGAGTTGACCTGGTTGATGAAGAACTGTTCAGGACTATGAAAAAAAGCGGATGTTATATGATTTCATTCGGCATAGAATCGGGCAGCCAGCGAATTTTAGATGCCATGCGCAAAGGAATTACCATTGAGCAAATTAAAACAGCGATTTCTTTTTGCAAGAGATCGGGGATTGAGGCCATGGGGTATTTTATGATCGGCAATCCCACAGAAACCGAAAACGAGGCCAGAGAGACGATAAGATTCTCGCAAAAACTCGGTTTAGACTTAGCTACTTTTGGAACAACGGCGGCCTATCCGGGAACCGAGCTTTATAAATGGGCTATTGATAATCAAGCCCTACCAGACAGATTTTGGTATATGAAGAGAGTGGCGGTTTCTTCTGATGCCAGAGAAGCCAGCGGAAATCTTAACCTTAAGGATTTTTCACCGGAAAGACAAGCAAAACTCGTTAAAGAAGCGAATAAAAGTTTTTACTTCAGGCCTTCTTATTTATTAAAGTATCTTTTAAAGATTAGAACGCCTTATGATGTGAAAAGATCGGTTAAATCTTTTCGCGACTTAATCAAAATTTAATGACACAAATTTTAAAAAATCATAAGTGGGCGATTTTTTTGGCTATTTTGACCGGAGTTATTGTCGCTTACCCCCAGGTTTATTTACGTTGGGATTTGGGCGATTCCTATCAAGGAATCGGACTGATGGGGGCTTCGGACGATGAAAGTGCCTGGATGTCTCGGGTTAAAGAAGTTCAGGACGGGCACCCTACCTTTAGCTCCGTTCATTTTAAGGACGGCAAAAACGATCCCTATCTTTTCCAGCCGCTAGGAACAATGATCGTGGCTTATTCGGGCAAGCTTTTTTCTTTAAATATCAATGACACAATTTTACTCTCCCGATTATTTTTTCCCTTTCTGCTTTTTCTAATAATTTACGCTTTCCTGTTTTTCTTTACCAAAGAAAAATTGATTTCTCTATCCATCCCTTCCGTTCTTCTTCTGGCTATTTCTATTTTTAATCGGGGAGCTTTTCTCAAGCCTTACTATCTGTTGCTTACCCGCCCGGTTAATCCGGCCATGACTTGGATTTTCTTTTTCGGGTTTTTGTTATTTTTCTGGCTTTTTATGGAAAGAAAACAGTGGCGCTGGGGAATTCTAAGCGCTTTAATGCTGGGGCTTTCTTTCTACGACTTTCTTTACACTTGGACTTTTTTGTATGCCTTTTGCGGTGTTTTTATCTTAATATTTCTTTGCCAAAAAAAATGGCAGGATATCAAAAAAATTGCCATCGTGCTTTTTGGATCGGTTTTAATTGCTATCCCTTATTTTATCAATCTTTATCAAGCAGCCACTTACCCGACTTTTGGCGAGGTGGGAGCAAGAGCCGGTTTGATGGGCGGCCGCGAATTGTCCATGGGAATTTTGCCCCCAATGCTTCTTGTTGTTTTTTTAATTTTCTTCCCCAAAAAGTGGAAGGAGCGTTATTATTTTGCCTTAGCTTTGGTCATAACTCCCTTCGTGATTTTAAATCAGCAATTAATCACCGGAAAAGCCCTGAGTCCTTCTCATTATCATTGGTATTACCATAAGCCCCTGGCCCTTATTTTTTCTTTGATGATAGCTTTTTCTTTTCTTTCTTGGAGGAAATGGCAATTTGCCAAAAAGGTGCTGGCTATTTCCCTTATAGCCGTCAGCATTTCTTTGGGAATCTTTGTCCAGAGTATTTCTTATGCCGACAGCAAGCCGTCAATTATTAAAATTCAAAAATATGGCCCCGTGATAGATTGGCTTAATGAAAATTCCAAGAAAGAGGGGGTGGTTTTCAGCAACGACGCAATCGCCAACCTGGTTGTCACTCACACCTCCTTAAATGTTTTTTATCACCATTCGGCAAAATTTTCTTTAGCTGCCACGACCGAACGTTTAATAAACATTCTTTTTTTGTACTATAGATTGGATGGCGTGAGCGAGTCGCAGGCAAAAGAGGTATTCTTAAGAGATAGAGCCGATATATCTTGGACAATTTACGGAATATATTACCGGGATCTTTTCGGAGAATATGAAAATATACCGGACGAAGTGCTCTTGGACCTAGTTCAAAAGTATAAAGAATCACTCGCCACGGTAACCCCCGACTTATTTAAAGAAATGTTGCAAAGATATGAAGTAAATTATTTAATTTGGGACAAAGAATCTAATCCCCAATGGCAATTTGATCAGTACCCATTTTTAAAAAAAGTTGCTGAAATCGGGGAATTCTCAATATATGCAAGATAATATCATCTATAATTTAAAAAACTTTCTCAAGGAACGCGCTTTTTTGTTCAACACCGCTCGTTGGCTTTTTGGGGCATTGAAAGTTGGTTTGGGCCCCGAAGAAGCTATTAGGGGTATCAGCGGTAAGATTATCAATCTTGGTTCGGGTACCCAAAGAATCAGAAGCGATGTTATTAATTTGGATACTTTTCGTTATCGTAATGTGGATATTGTCGGGGATATTTATAATCTCCCTTTTTCTGATAACGAAATAGACGCCGTAATTTGCGATCAGGTTTTGGAACATCTCAATAATCCGGCCAAGGCCTTGCTTGAGATGTCCAGGGTGCTTAAGCCGGGAGGCTTGGCATATATTGCCGCGCCTTTTGTAGCAGGCTATCACTCTTCGCCCGATGACTATTTTCGTTTTACAGGAAGCGGCATAGTAGCCATTATGGAAAACGCCGGATTTTCAAAAATAAAGAGCGGCGTCCGGCATGGCCCGACGTCCGGTTTTCTTTCTGTACTTAATCAGTGGCTGGCCATGGTTTTTTGTTTCGGGTCTGACAAGATGTATCAATTATTGCTGATAATTTTTACGGCGCTTACTTTCCCCATAAAGTTTTTAGATTATTTATTTTGCCGATACGGTCCGGCCGAGAACACCGCCTTTGGTTTTTATTACTTGGGCAAGAAAAAATGATCAAAAATATTCTATTGATCATGCCGCCATTCTCCATGAAAGAGAGATACGGCCGGGGGATAGAAAAGATAGGCAGTTCCTTGCCGCCGCTAGGTTTATTATACGTCGGCGCAGCTCTGGAAAAGGAAGGATATCATGTCAGGATTTTTGATACTCAAATCCAGGAATGGGACATAAAAGAAGCGGAGAATACCGATGTCGTCGGCATTTATTGCAATACTTCCAATTACCATAAGGCCGTTGAATTGGCTAAAGAAATAAAAATCAATTTTAATATTCCGATCGTTTTTGGCGGTCCTCATGTGACTACCCGGCCCCTGGAAGTTTTGGAGAACAGCTCCGTTGATTACGTGGTGGTGGGGGAAGGAGAAATCAGCGCCGTTGAATTATTGAGATCAATGGATAATCCGGAAACAATCAAGGGTATCGGCTTTAAACGAAACGGAAAAGCGATCATAAATCCCGCCAGAGAATTGATAAAGAATCTTGATTCTCTGCCCTTGCCGGCTAGGCACTTGGTTCCCATTGGCAAATACAAGCCTTCGCCAAACCAGTACAAAAGATTGCCCATGACTACGATGATGGTCAGCCGCGGCTGCCCGTTCAATTGCACCTTTTGCGACGTAGAAACACTTTGGACGCGGCTCTACCGGTCAAGATCGGTCAATAATGTGATTGGCGAGATCAAGTATTTGATTAAAGATTACGGCATAAAAGAAATTAATTTCTGGGACGATGTCTGGGGGATCAACAAGGCATGGATTGATGATTTTTGCAGCCAAATTTTAAATGAAAAAATAGATATCACCTGGTCTTGTGAATGCCGGGTTGATACCGTGGACGGCGAATTGCTGAAAAAAATGAAGAAAGCCGGTTGCTGGTGCATTTTCTTCGGGATAGAAAGCTTGGATCAGGAGATACTGGACGCCATCAATAAAAAAATAACAATAGAAAAAATCGCCGCGGCTTTTAAGTGGACGAGAGAAGCCGGAATTGAAATCAGGGCAAATTTGATTCTGGGATTGCCCAAAGAAACTCCGGAAAAAGTCAGAAAATCGCTTAAGATTCTCTGTACCTTAAACCCCGATTATGTTAAATTTAATATCTTAACTCCTTACCCCGGAACGCTTGTTTACAAAGAAATCAAAGAAGGGAAGTGGGGAAGAATTTTAGACGAATCATACGACAAGCTTACCGGTTATTTTGCGACATTTTTGCCTTCGGGATATAAAAGCATAAATGAATTGCAAAAAATGAAAAAATACGCCTTCATAAAATTTTATTTCCGCTGGGGATACATTATACCGAGATTGCTTTCCATCAGAAGTTTTGAAGACCTTAAAAGATATGTCAGAGGAGCTTTAGCTATATTTTCAATATAATAAGATGAAAATTGTTTTAATTTTTCCGCCAAATATTTATCAAACAAAACAAAGCATGCCACCGCTCGGCATTGCCTGGTTGGCCGCGGTTTTAAGGCAAAACGGCTTTAAAGACGTGGTTTTAATAGACAGCATGGCCAATCGTTATTCTAATGAGCAGATCGTTGATTTGCTTAAAAAAGAGGGGCCGGACTTAATCGGCATCTCTTTCGGCACGCAAATCAGGTTTTCAGCTTTTGATTTGGCAAGATTGATTAAAAAAGCATTTCCGAAAATCCCCATCGTGGCCGGCGGTCCGCATCCGACTTTAACCAGCCAGGATACTCTTGAGAATATTCCCGAAATTGACATTATCGTAAGGGGAGAAGGCGAAATTTCTTTTTTGAACTTAGTTAAAAACATTGAATCAGGAAAAGATTTTTCGGGCGTTAAGGGAATTTCTTTTCGCGACAAAGACGGCAGGGTTGTTCATAATCCTCCGGAGTTGCCGATTCATGACTTAGACAAAATACCCTTGCCGGCCAGAGATCTTCTGCCCATAGAAAAATATGATAAAACCACTACCCTATCAAATAAAAGAACATTGAATGTGATGACCAGCCGCGGCTGTCCTTATTGGTGCGTTTATTGCTCAACTTCCGAACAGTGGGGGCATCAAATCAGGCACCGGTCGCCCAAAAATGTGGTTGACGAGATAGAGTTAATTTTGAAAGAGTATCCCTTTATTGAGGGCATAAGATTTTTTGACGATGTTTTAACTATGGATAAAAAAAGAGTTTTGGCAATATGCGATGAAATCATCAGTAGAAAGCTAAACTTTGCCTGGGAGTGCGAGGTCAGAGCCAATACCGTAGATGAAGAAATTATTATGGCCATGAAGAAAGCCGGCTGCGAATTTATTGATATAGGTATTGAATCCGGCAGTGATAGGATCCTAAAAAATATTAAAAAAGGCATAACCGTGGAACAGGCGATTGAGGCTGTAAAAATCATCAAAAAAGCGGGCATCGGCCTCAAGGCCTTTTTTATGCACGGCCTGCCCGGAGAAACTTACGAGGATATTAAAAAGACAGTTTTTTTAAGTCGATATTTGTATTATAATTTAGGAGTTGAGGGCACGACCCAGGGAATATCCATAATTTATCCCGGCACGGAATTGGAAGCGATGGCCAAGGAAATGGGAACATTGCCCAAGGATTTTTCTTGGGCAAAATATTACGAAAGAGACAGGTCATATCCGCCGTTGGACCCCTGTATTTTTATGCCGGTTTTTGAACAGCCGAACTTGACCTACGAGCAGATTTATAGTTATGTGAAGAGAGCCAAATTGGCTTATTTTATAAGACATCCTTTTAATCTTTTAAAAACAGTTTTAAAACATCGCAAAACCATAAAAAAATGGCTGACCACCAAAACAAAATAGAAAAAATACTGCTTATCAATCCGCCGAGGTTTAACGGGCATTGCGTTGTCAGGGAAATGCGTTGCGCAAGCTTGGCGACGGTTACGGTTTCTCCGCCGGTTGAATTGGCTTATCTGGCGGGACTTTTAAGAAAATACGCCGAAGTTAAGATTTTAGATGCTAATGGCCTGAATCAGGACTTTAAAGATATTGAAAAAGAGATTGAGCGATTCCGGCCTCAAGCCGTTATTTTTACCGTTTCTCCGACTACCTTCCGGGCGGATGCTCAAGTTGCTCAAATTTCAAAGAAAATAGACAAAGATATAAAAACGATCTTATTGGATTCTCATATCGCGCCGGCCTTGCCCAATGAGATTAAGCAGAGCTTTCCGGAGATAGATTATTTGGTTGGGGGCGAACCATTAATGAATATTCCTAATTTGCTTGGTTTCCCCGGAGTATCTGACCTAGAAAAGCATCCCTTGCCAGCCTATGATTTATTGCCCATCAGCAGATACTCCTCCCTGAGCTTCACCAGAAAAAAACCGTACGGCGCTTTGATTACCAGCACTGGTTGCCCTAATTATTGCAATTTTTGCGTTATTGGCGGAGCAACGGTAGAAAGGGGATATGGCCACAGGTGGCGATTCAAAACTCCCCGGAAAATCGTTGAAGAAATAAAATATTTATTGAGTCTGGGGATTAAAAGTATTTATTTTTTTGATGAAACATTTACCGTGAGCAGGGATAGGGTCAGGGAACTCTGCGAAATGATTATTGATGAGGGTTTGAAATTTGAATGGTCATGCAACGGCAGGGTGGATACCCTTGATGGAGAAACAATCAAAATTATGAAGAAAGCCGGCTGTTGGAATATTATGTTCGGCATTGAGTGCGGTTCGGAGGGCTTGCTGGAGGAAGCCAATAAGGGGACTACTCTGGCCAGAGCTATGGAAACCGTCGGCCATTGCAAAAAAAATGGCATCATGATTTCAGCTTCTTTTATGATCGGTCTGCCCGAAGAATCAATGGAAACGGCGAAGCAAACTTTGGCGGCGGCAATAAAAATAAACCCCTATCGGGCTCAATTTGTCATAGTCACTCCTTATCCCGGGACAAAACTTCACGAGGAACTTAAGGCAAAGGGATTACTGGAGAAAGATTATTCCTTTTCCGGCTATGACGCATACTGTATTAATAATTCGCCGGTTATCAGAACGGAGAAGATGACCTCTCAAGAATTAGCTCAAGTCCAAAAATATATTTATCGGAAGTTTTACTTGAGGCCGTCTTTTGTCATCAGCACCCTTCTGGGGATAAGGTCTTTCAGCCAATTATGGGATATCTTAAAATTCATCCGCTATTTAAAGTAGCAAAAGTGGGGACAGTCCCCACTTTAGCGGAAGAATGATCTTTTGATCAGGCTGATGCCTCCTTTGATCAGTTGGAACAGTTCGGCAAGAGATCTTATTTTTAATATCCTTTTAAGCATGTAATCTGGCCTGAAGTAAAATCTTTTATAGGCCCTTTTGCATGCTTCAACGATTTCCCTTGCTTTCAAATCGGGATATTCCAAAACGCAATTTTCCGATACTTCAAAGTCAGACCAATCGTTTATTTTAAGCCAGCCCCGTTCTTTCGCTTCTTGGTACAATTCTGTGCCGGGATAAGGCGTTGCCGCGGCAAATTGGGCATAATCACCGCCCAGCTTAATGGCAAATTTAATGGTTTCCTCCATGGTCTTTTTTGTTTCTCCGGGCAGTCCTAAAACATAAGAAGCGTGGGTCTCAATGCCGATTTTTTGAGTTATTTTGAAGGCCTCAATAACTTGGGCGATGGTTATTCCTTTTCTAACTTTATTAAGAATTTCTTGCGAGGAACTTTCCACGCCGTAACGAATCATATAGCAGCCGGCCTTCTTCATTTTTTCCAACATTTCCTTATTTACCGTATTTACCCTGCCCAGGCAGGACCAGGGAATTTTTATTCCTCTTTTTAAAATTTCATCGCAAATTCCCATAATATGCTTAGGGATGGCCGTAATAGTGTCATCTTCAAAGTAGAGGCCTCTGGCTCCGTAGTCTTTAATTAAGTGTTCAATTTCATCAACTATATTCTGCGGGCTTCTTAATCTTACCTCTCTGCCGTACATTACCTGCGGCCAGAGGCAGAAGCTGCATCTGTAGGGACAGCCGCGGCTGGCCATTAATCTGAAAGTTTTCCCTGATTTAAAAAGCGGTTCAAAATAAACATCCATGGGTAGAAAATGGCGGGCGGGGAAAGGAAGTTCGTCGAGGTTTTCAATCTTGGGGCGATCCGAATTGCGTATGATATTTTGACCGTCTCTGAACGTGAGCCCTAAGATATTTTTCGGATTTTCTCCTTTCGCCAGATCCCTTATCGTGTATTCATATTCTCCCCTGACCGCAAAATCAATTTGCTTGTTCTCTTCCAGTATTTCTTTATCAAAGACGGAAACATGGGAACCGACCAGGGTAATTTTAGTCCCGGGAAATTTGTTTTTTATTTTTCCGGCCGTTTCCAAATCAAGATCAATGGAAGCGGTGGAAGTTTGTAAAACAATTAGGGTTATGCTTTCGTCTATTTTTTCCAAGAGTTTTTCAAGAGAAGTATTAAAAGGCCAGCAGTCTATCAGTTCAACCGGCAGGGACTCTTTTTCCAAAACAGCTGCAGTGTAAGCTAAAAATAAGGGCTCGGTAAGCGTGCCAGCTTCAACTTTAGCCGGCCAGCGGCCGCTTCTATTGAATCCTTTTTCCGCCGGCGGATTGATGATTAAAGTTTTCATTTTCGTAAAACAACCGGAAATAATAATAATGCTTCGGCTATCCCCATTATCCATGATACCGTTCTTAGGGCGAATAATCCCAGGAGAGCCGGATAGTAAGAAAGGGGCGGCTTGATCTCAATAATATTTTTAAAATATATGGCCAAAAGAATCAGGAAAAAGGCGAGTGCCGGATATAAAAACGATTTACTGAAAACAGATGCCAAGAAAAATAATAATCCCAAAGAAAAAACAGGAACCTGCAGAGTCATGCTCGGAGTGCTCATGTGGTCTGATATTGTTTTAGAACCGTGCTGCATTAATATTCTTAAATGCCATTTGGCGAAATTTTTTTGCTGTTTGTAAAAACCTTTCAAGCTGCTTCGGTGATAATGAAAAACTTTGGCTGCGGGATTATAGGTCATTTTTCCTAATTTAGTGAGCCGGTAGCCGAAATCAGAATCAACCGCCACCATTTGTTTTTCGTTGAATCTCACTTTTTTGGCGACTTCGGTTTTCAGGCAGAGATTCATTTCCGGCGCTCTGTTAATGTATTTAGGCGATCTGTTCCAGCGATTTTCCACTTCCAAGCCGATGATGGTCTGAAGAAAGGAAAGGCCTTGCGGCGTGCCGCAATGGCCGGCCGTGGCTATTACTCCCTCTTCGGCAAATCCTTTAACTAATTCAGCCAGCCAATCAGGAGCGACCCGGCAATCGCCGTCGGTCATGGCCGTTAATTCCGTATCAATACGGTCGAGTCCCCAATTAAGGGTAGCGGAAAGCCCTTCCGGAAATTGAAATAAATCCAGCTTGTCTTTGTATTGTTCTAAAATTTCATAAGTACCGTCTTTGGAATAGCCGTCAATAATCATAATTCTGGCAGGAGCCGGATCCAGTTTTAATAAAGAATCAACGCAATTTTTAATTGTGTCTTTTTTATTAAGCACGGCTACAAAAACAGTTACATTTTTTAATATGGAAGTCGGCATCATTATTTAATGAATGATTTTATTATTCCCAGTCCGCCAGCCAGATAGTATTTAAAATCAGAGAAAGAGCGGATGCCTTTTAAAAACTGCCAGATATATTGGGGCCGTAAATAAAATTCGCGATTGGCTTTTCTGACCGTTTCTTCCAATTCTTCGGAAGTTAAATTTTCTTCAATGACGGTAAAGTTCCCCTTTTTAACATAGGTGCCGGCCGGTTTTTCCATGGTTTTTAATTTGCCCTGATATTTCCCACCTTGAATTAATTTAAAAAGACCACTCCCTGGTAAAATTAATAAAACCGTACAACTGAAAAAATCCGGTTTTAATTTTTTAGCTAAATCAAGAGTTTCCCGGATAGTTTCTTTTGTTTCTCCGGGCAGTCCGATTATGAAGCCGCAGGAAGTCAATAAGCCGACTTTCCTGGTTATTTCAAGAGCCGAAATTGCCTGTTCTACGGTAAATTTTTTATTGATTGAATCAAGAATTTTTTGATTGCCCGACTCAATGCCGTAAATAACCATCCAACAGCCGGCCTCCTTCATTTTTCTTAATAATTCTTCATTAACTAAATTTACCCTGCTGGTGCACGACCAGCGAAATTTAAGCCCTCGTCTTAAAATTTCCTCACAGATTCCCTTAGCTCTTTGCGCGTTTAGGCTGAAATCATCATCAACGAATTGGATTTCTTTTGCCCCGTATTCGGTAATTAATTTTTCTATTTCATCAACAACATTTTTAGGAGAACGGGACCGATAGATATCCTTAAAAACATCTTTGAAGCAAAAAGCGCAATGATAAGGGCAGCCGCGGGAGGTGATCATGCTAAAGCATGGTTTTTCCCTGCCGGCAGGAGGAAGAAATCTGTACTTTTCTATGGGGAACAATTCCCTGGCTGGGAAAGGCAAGTCATCTAGATTTTTTATGAAGTCCCTCGGCGGAGTGAGTTTAATTTCTTTGCCATCTCGGTAGGCTATGCCGTTAATAGTTTCTAATGTCTTACCTTCAGCTAATTCTTGCATGGTGAGTTCGCCCTCGCCAATAGCGCAAATATCCAATTGGGTGATTTCCTGCAGTGTTTCAACGGGCAGAGCCGAAGGATGAGGCCCGCCGGCTATGATTATGCTGTTCGGCAGGGCCTGGCGGCATATTTCTATGGCGACCCTTGCCTTATCATAGTAAGGGCTGGCCATGGTAATGCCAATGATATCGGCTTTACTTTGAGATACTTTATTCTCGAGTGTTTCAAGCCCCATGCCTTCAGCCCAGGCATCAATGACGGAAACATCGGTATTTTTACTTTTAAGATAAGCGGCGATTGAAGCCAGCCCAAGGGGGAGAAGCGGGATTCTGCGTTCACCCGGCGGATTGACCAGTAGAATTTTCATAATTTTTTATCTAAGAGCGATTGGATTACTTCCATACCGGCTTGCAAATAATATTTTAAATCATCAAGAGATCGGATGTCTGTAAGGGTTTGCCAAAAATATTGAGGCCGCAGGAGAAATTTTCGTTTGACCATTTGCAGCTCATCTTTTAACTCTTCGTAGGTCAGGTTATCTTCAAGCACGGTATAATTCCCCTTGCCCAAAAAGATGCGGCCGCTTGATTCAAGGTTTCTTAATTTGCCGGGATATTCGCCGGCCTGAATCAATTTAAAAAGCCGGCTGCCGGGAAAAATTGACAGAATACTGCCACTGATGAAATTCGGTTTTATTCTTTTCATCAAGTTAAGGGTATCTCGGATGCTTTCTTTAGTTTCGCCGGGTAATCCGATGATAAAATTGCAGACGGTTGCTATTTTTGCTCGCCTTGTCATTTTAAAAGCCGAGACTGCTTTTTCAGTATTGTATCCCTTGCCGATCGCATCCAAAACTTTTTGATTGCCCGACTCCACTCCATAGCAGATAAATCGGCAACCGGCTTTATGCATCTTATTTAAAAGTTGTTCGGTAACCTGATCAACTCGGGTTGAAGTGGACCAACGGATTTTAACGCCTCGTTTTAAAATTTCATCGCAAATTCCTTCGGCTCTGGCTATATTCATAGAAAAATCATCATCGGAAAAGAAGATTTCTTTGGCATGATATTTGGAAATCAGTTCCTCGATCTCGTCAGCCACTCTCTTGGGGGAGACAGTCCGATAGATATTTCTAAAGACGTCTTTTGAACAATAAGTGCAATTAAAAGGACAGCCCCGCGAGGTATTCATGATAAAGAAAGGCATTTTTCTACCATGGGGAGCGGAGGGCTTGTATTTTTGCAAGGGAAAAAGATCCCTGTTGGGGAAAGGCAAGTCATCCAGATTTTTTATAAAATCCCTCGGCGGAGTGAGCTTAATTTCCTTGCCGTCCCGAAAAGCTATGCCGTTGATTGTTTTTAAGGGTTTACCTTCAGCTAATTCCTGCATGGTGAGTTCGCCCTCGCCAATGGCACAGATGTCCAGCTGGGGGATTTCTCGCAATGTTTCAACGGGCAGGGCTGATGGATGTGGCCCGCCGGCTATGATGATGCTGTTTGGCAGAGCATTGCGGCATACTTCTATTGTAGATTTTGCTTGGTCGTATCTGGGGCTAACCATATAAATTCCGACAATATCAGCCCTGGACAGAGAAACCCTTCTTGCCAGTTCCGCAGATTCTAATTTTTCCGCCCAGTCGTCTATAACAGAAATATCAATATCCTTATCTTTATTTTTAAGATAAGCGGCAATTGAGGCTAGGCCCATGGGCATGGAGAAAGCTTGAGATTCATTTGGCGGATTAACCAGCAGAATTTTCATTTGATCTTTAGGGTTAGCTTTTGGCGACTAAAAATACGCCTAAAGCGATGAGCAGGCTTCCCGCGATACGAAGAGAGGAAATATTTTCTTTAAAAATTAACCAGGAGGCGAGCAGAACCAAAATATAGACGACGGCCATTAAAGGGAAAGCGTGGCTTAATTCAAATTTGGTTAAAGTCAAAAACCAAGAGAAAAAACCGAGGGCGGAAAATAAAAGAATCAATAATATTTGCCAGTTCTTAAAAACAATAAAGGCGGCTTTTAGTAAATTCGTAAAAGAATTCATTTCCGGCAGTTGCGGCATTAATTGGCCGATCGTCATTTTAAGCGCAATCTGCGAAGTTGCCGTAACAACAATAGTTATTAAAAGAAAAAGATATTTTTCCATATTTTTAACTTTACCACGCTTTTTTTCTTTTGACTATCTCGACTAAAGATTGGGGAGACAGCCTCATGGAAGACAAAACATTACAGTCATGGGTGCAACTGCATGATTTTTTAGCTTGGAATTGCTGACGGTATTTCCCGTAAAATTTTATTAAATCATAATCGGTCTCTTTGAGGTTCCCTAAAGGTTTTAACATCTCGCAGATTCCGACATCTCCTTCGGGATAAACAACCAGTTCGGTTTTTCCCGCCGGACAAGCGAGGTCGCCGCCTCTTTTTTCCAGAATTTTAATCGCCTCGATCATTCTTTGCCGGTTGATCAACGCAGTCAAGGTTTTATTTTTTTCTCCCCAAGCTTCTTTATCAAGATAAGCGAATACTTTTTTCATTTCGTCTATATTTAGCACAATATCTTGGTTTACGTCAAACCCGCTAAGGCGGTCCTTGGGGACTCCGAAAGTATGAAGGACGGTGGAGCGGGTAAAATTGAATTCGTGCCCGATGTTTTTAAGAGACCCTATCCGGCTGATTGTCTCGGGCAAATAAGCCGCATTTAAACGGTTGATTGAGGTAGAAACGAAAATATTAATGAAGCGCTTCGGATATTTTTGCTTGTATTCTGAAAGAAGGGTAAGGGTTTTAAGGGTCTTTTCAAAAGAGCCGGGCATTCCCCTGATGCTGTCGTGAACGGATGACGGTCCGTCAAGCGATAAAATAAAGATAAACTTAATCTGCGTTTTAGCGAGAGTATTTTTTAAAAAAGACTCTATTCTTTCAATTAAAATTCCGTTGGTATCAATATTGACTATCTCGCAACCGTTTTCGGCGAAAGCAAAAATAATATCTTCAAGGTCGTTTCTTAAGAACGGCTCGCCTCCGGTAAGCGTTATTTGCTTTAAGCTGCCCTTGGCGGAGCGGGCCAGTTTCTGAATTTGTTCAAAAGATATTTCCTGGGCGGATACGACATTCGGAATATAAAAACAGTGCTTGCATCTTAAGTTACATTTGTTGGTTATGAAAAATATCGCTCTTTTGGGAATTTTTTTTCCCATCAGTTCTTGCTTTTGAATTTTAACGAATATTTTGGCGGCAAATCTTAGTAATCCCTCGGGTATTATGGCGGCAATCGGAGCCAGGTATCTCCATTTTTTTTCTATCAAATACGAAATCATATTTTTTTAATAAGTGATTCCTTGTCGTTAAAGAACGATTGAGTGGTAAGCTTCCATGCCTTGAGCCAGGCAAGCAGCATATTTATTAAACTGAATAAGACAAATATGGGAAAGTTTTGAGAAGAATTCTTTGATTTTTTTTGCAACACGTCGCTGGAACGCATTTTGCGGGAGAATATTTGAGAAAGGAGGACAATGGGGGTGAAAGTTATATCAAGCAGGGGGAGTATGGGCAAAAGGCCGGGGAAGTGGCAGAAAAGAAGCTTTAATCTGCTCCTGTGCATAGTTGAGACATAGTTCCATGGCGTATTAAAGAACCAAAACTTGCTTCCTTCGCGGCCTTCGGAAGAACGGTGATGGAGGAGGCAGGTATCGTTTTGAATAAGAAAAGGTTTTTTTGAGTTGGCTTTGCCGGCTAATCTCAAACAAAAATCTATATCTTCATGCATGTCAAAATAAGGGGAGAAACCGTTGATTGATAAGAAATCTTTTTTGGAAACCAGGAGATTATTTGTCGGAATGAATTTGGGATATATTTTGAAGGCTTCCCGCATAGGCAGGTGTTTCACAAAAAATATCCAGTTCGGAAAATATTGGTAGGCAATGGCGTAGAGTTTTTTGTCAATTCTGATCATTTCTCCGCCAACGCCTGCCAAGCACTTATCTTGTTTAAGATGCGAGACCATTTTTTCAAGCAAGTCAGAATCGGTTACTTCCGTATCACTGTCCAAGAACCACAAAAATTCTCCCTTGGCTATTTTAGCCCCGGCATTTCTTGCCGGGGAAGGGCCCAGGTTGGCGGGAAAACGCAGGAGAGAGCATTTGAATTTACCGACAACTTTTTTTATCGCCCGATAATCCTTACTGCCGTCATCCACCACGATAATTTCTAAGGTGCCGGAAAACTTGATTTTTTTTAATGAAGCCAAAAGCCTTTGCAGGGCATCGGCCCTTTCAAAGCAGGGGATTATCGCTGAAACCAAAATTTTATTTTTGTTCATTGTTCGGGAAAACATATCTGCTCAAAAATCCTCGAAAGCTGTTGAAGTTTTTTTTGATGTCGTAAATTGACCGGATTTTCAGAAACCGTTTTATGATGTAAGACGGCCTTAAGTAAAATTCCCGCAGTCCCCGGTAATGGGCTTTGAAAATTTCTTCGCTTGATAAATTGGGATATTCATAAACCGGCGGTTCCACCGAATCGTATTTTGACCAGTCTCTTGTTTTTAAGTAATTATTTTGAACCAGATAATTCCAAAAAGGCGTGCCCGGATAAGGCTGGGCAATGCCCAAAGTAACATAATCAACATCAAGGGATTTTATGAATTTAACCGTTTCTTCCATGGTTTCTTTAGTTTCGCCGGGCAGGCCGAAAATAGTATGGAGCAGAACTTCCATGCCGGCTTTTTTAATGTTTTCTGCGACTCTTTTAACTTCGTCCGGCGTTGTTCCCTTCCCGGTGTTTTTTAGTATTTGAGGATCGGCGCTTTCCAATCCAAGGCGTATCGTGTGGCAGCCGGCTTTTTTCATTTTTTTAAGCAATGCCATACCTGTTTCTTTGTGGCCGATTCCGCTTGCGGCATGGTCGCAAGTAGACCAAGTAAGATCTATTTTATTAGCGATTATCTGATCCATGAGCTGGTTTGACCATTCAATATCCGGGGTTAGCCTTGTATCGTTCCAAAAGACTTCTTTATAACCTAATTTTTGAATCCACTTCAATTCTTGAATGACGTGGGGGACGCTTCGTCTTCGCATGATGTGTTGTTTTTCGCTCCAGAAGTAGGGTTGGCAGCAAAACGTACAGTTTCCCGTGCATCCTCGCTGGGCCATAATATAGGTAAGCGGTCGGCGTCTGGCGAGGGGGTCGTGATAGATTCTCATATTTATTTTGTCATGAGACGGAAAACCCAATTTTTCCAAATCATGTATGTCGGGCTGCGGCTCGTTTCTTTTGATCTGATTGCCGTTGCGATAACACAACCCCAGGGTATTGGCGGGATTGTAGTTATTTTTAACAAGATTCATTATAACCCATTCCGGTTCGCTGTAGACGGCAATGTCCAAATTTTTAGTATAACCGAGGATTTCTTCCGGCAAAGCCATAACATGAACGCCGATAGCCACGGTCAGAATATCTTGGGATATTTCCTTGGCGATATCGGCAACTTTCAGGTCGTTATAAATAGTGGTGCTGGAAGTTGAAAAGACGATCATTCTCGGTTTTTCCCTAATGATGCTTTGCCGGACTTCTTTAAAAGTAAGCTTGGTATTGTTGAAATCAAAAATTGAAGCAGGAAATCCGTATTTTTCAAGACAGCCGGAAATCATCATCAAATCAAGCGGCGGCCAGGCAAAATCAATTTTATTGACGCCAAAACCGCCCATGATTCTTTGGCATCCGAATTTACTGACGGACGGCGGTTCA
>JAUSHA010000054.1 GCA_030648815.1 bacterium
GCAAGATGAGACCCGATAAATCCGGCGCCGCCGGTAATCAGTATTTTTTTAGACATTTGATTTCAACGCTAATTTAATAAAATCTTCCATGTTTTCTCTGGGCTCCCAACCGAGCAACTCTTTGGCTCTGCTGATGTCAGCCAAGGTGTCGTGCATTTCCCCTGCCGGCAACGGGATATAGGTAATTTTATCGCTGATAAGTTTGGCTAATTCGTTAATGCTATAATTGCGGTGGCTTCCGATATTAATCACTTCTCCCTTGCCAGTTTTTTCTGATTCCATAGCTGAAATATTCGCCCTGACCAGATCAAAAACATGGGTAAAATCCCTTGTCTGGCTGCCGTCTCCGGTAATAGTTAAGGACTGGCCTTCTTTTCTTTGAGTCAAAAATCTGCCGATAACCGGCACGTAAGCGCCCTCTTTCGGCTGCCTAGGGCCGTAAACATTAAAATACCTTAAAGAAACCGTGGGAATGCCGTAAATTTCATTAAAAACTTTGCAGTAAAGTTCGCCGACATATTTTTGCAAACCGTAAGGATTCACCGGCGCGCAAGGCATGTCTTCCTGCATGGGAAGTTCTACTTTGCGGCCATAAGCGGAAGAAGAGGCGGCGTAAATAAACTTTTTAACGCCAGCTTCCTTGGAAGCGATTAAAGCGTTAAGGGTGCCGCCGATATTGATATCATTTGTTTCTTTGGGCTTTTGGATTGATAAAGGAATTCTCGGCAAAGCGGCCTCGTGAAAAACAAAATCCACGCCGTCAAAGATAGGGCGGATTTCTTCAAAGTTGCGCAAATCCTTCTCAAAGAATTTAGCTTTTGAGTTGAGATTTTCTTTTCTGCCGGTGCTTAGATTATCAATAATTAAAACTTCGTGCCCTTTTTCAATAAGAGCATCAACCAAATTAGAACCAATGAAACCGGCTCCGCCGGTAACAATTATTTTAGGCATGATTAAAAGTTTTTTCTTACGCCGTATTTTTCAGGATCATCAATATTCTGCTGTTTCATCAAATCAGCATTAATATCTTCGGCGGCTTTATGAAGTTTGAGATCAACGCCTTTTGAGTTGGCCAGTTGGATTATGGCCTTAGTATCTTTGGGCAAGCATTTGCCACCATAGCCCCTGTAACCCTTGTGAAAAACGTTGAGATGAGTTCTGCCGATTCTTTTATCAGCGGCAGCCGCCTCCACCATTCTGTCATAATCAGTGCCTAATGCCTGGCAAAGGTCGTACATCTGGTTGGCAAAGCTTACTTTGACCGAAAACCAGGTATTGCCAAAATACTTTACCAATTCAGCTTCCGTAGACGGCAGCATCCTTTCAAATGGCGCTAAAGGCAATAATTGCATTAAATCTCCGGCCACATCGTGGCTTTTTTCCGTATAGCCGACAATCTGGCGGTCGGGATACATCATATCCTGATCAGCCGTCTCTTCGGTTAAAAATTCCGGGTTCATTAAAAGTTTATGCTGGGGATATTTTTTCTGAAGTATTTCAGTGGTACCGGGCAGAACAGTTGATTTTATAACAACAACTTTCTCTCCGTTTAACCAGGAAAGAGTTTGCTCAACGTAAGACAAATCAAAACCCCCGCCTGCTTCGCTATGCAAAGCATTGCGGGCAGGGGTACCGTCCTTTAAATAAGGGGTGGGCACGCAGACAAAAACAACCTCTGCTTTATTCACCTCGTCTGGCGAACCCTCGTTTTTCCCTTTGTCATACGTAAAAACCTCCAGGCCTTCTTTCTTTTGCAGATAACGAACCATGGCTCCCCCCACCATGCCTGTTCCCACGACGCCTACCTTAGTAAATCTCTTAAACATATATATCCATTATAGGCGGAATCTGTAAAAAAAGTCAACCCCGAAAATAAAAAGCCCCGACTCATCGAGTCAGGGCTTTTTTGATTATTTTTTCTTAAAATACTTACCCAAAAGATTTTTTGTTTTGTTCAATCCACGCGTCTACTTCTCGCATCACTTTAGGGTAATGCAGAATTGGGATGCTTTCTTTCTCTTCGATTACTGCGGCAATACTGATATCATCTGCGGAGATACCCCTGTGAATCGTAATGCCACGAAGAATATAGAGCCTTCCATCCTTCTTGGCAAACAGATAAGTATCTCTCAAGTCGACCTCGAGCTCTTTCTCTAAGTCGCTGAAATCCAGAGCATCAAATCCGTATTGCTCTCTAAAATTAATATATTGCCTTTGGGACCAACTACTATCTTTGATCGCATCAACGATAACAAATGAATCCCTAACTTCGGTCTTCAATTTTTTCCTCCATTCTTTTATTCTTATCTAATTTTCAAATTTCAGCAATACAACACTATATCAAAATAGAGCTTTCTGTCAACACCGACCTTTACAAGCATAGGATTGCCTGGTAGAATGCGGTGTCGCACATTAATAATAGGGGGTGGCATCAATGCTTAATAAAAACGTGATTAGTAAATTGGGACGTATTTTGGTGCTCGGCGCCGGCGGTTATATGGGGCGCTACTATGTCAATTCCCTGCTTCAAGCCGGAATAGACGGAAAATTAATAATCGGCGTAGATACTAACGCCAGCAATCTACGGGAAGTTGCTGCAGCATACCCGACTCCGATATACATGGAAGATATCCAAGAGGCTTTGCGGCTCAAACCAGAGATCGCTTTAGTGATGGTAAATTCGCCCATTCATCAACGAGTCATAGAACAATGCTATGAAGCCGGCGTCAGAAAGTTTTTTTCTGAAAAGCCGTTGGTTTATACGCTTGATCAATTACGGGCGCTGGATAGACTCAATCTGAAAAACCTCTACACCGGCTATCTGATCAACTTCAGCGGAATCGTAGAGGACCTCTTCCAATTTATGGATGAAAAAAATCTAATAGTTGTTCAGGCGCGGTCGCTTTGGGGTAAAAATTGGTGCGCCGTTGATCGGCCGATGGGCGGAGATGCCGAAGAAGAAATGCCTCACTCCTTGGCGTTGATACTGTCAGCGATAGAGAAGAATCAAAAAATTATCGGCGTAGAATCTTTTGCAAGATTCACTTATGTTCCTTACATGAAACCGCAGGTGACAAAAAAGGCGAAAATGCTCGACTTAGGATTTCCCGAAAAACTTAACGATTCCTCTCTCGCAGATTTTTCAATCAGAACCGACAGAAAAACAATAAATGCCCACATCTTGACTTCCTTCAATTTATACGAGCAGCAACGGAGAGTTGAGATAAGCTTTGCCGAACATGGTAGTAATTCTGATTTTCCTAAATTTAAGGCCTGTCTTGAATTTGATACCAACGGCAAGGATTTATTAAGGATAAAAAATGCCCGAAATGACGAAGAGGTTCTTGCCCGGGAATTTAAGGGCAATAAACTTCAAGAACAGTTGGAGACTGTGCTGAAATCTTTTGCCGGAGAAAATATTGACCTGCGGCTGGTGGGATTTGAGCAAGCTTCCCGATTAGTCCGCCTTATTCAAAAAAGTATTGAATCTGCTAATTAAACAAAAAAGCTTGATTGAGCTATTGCGCCAATCAAGCTTTTTAATTTTTACTGTCTTAATCCTCCCACCAAGGGCCTTCTTTTTCTTTTATGGTTCCAACCGCCAGAGCCCATCCGCCATCGGCAACAATATCGGCGCCGTTAATCAGGGCCGAAGCATTCGACGCCAGGAAAAGAATCAAATCAGCCGATTCTTCCGGCGTACCAACTTTTTTTCTAGGATTCTTTGAAGCTATCTTTTCAAAAATCTTCGGATCTTTTTTTAATCTTTCCTGCCAGGACGGAATGTTTGTCTTTATCGTCCCGAGCAATAAAGAATTACAACGAATGCCGTATCTCCCATACCTTACCGCCGTGGTTTTGGTTAAGGAATTTATCCCTGCCTTAGCGGCGGAATAAGAAGCCTCTCCTATGCCAATCACGCTGTTTATGGAAGAAATATTGACAATCACTCCTCCGCCCTTTTCTTTCATATGAGAAAGGGCTGTTTTTGTACAAAAGAAATTAGCCGTGAGGTTATTGTTTATATCTTTCCAGTATGTTTCTTCGTCAATTTCCGTTATGTCACCCCCGAAAGCTACCCCAGCGATATTAACCAAAACGTCAACTCCGCCGAAAACTTCTATTGCCTCCTCTATCGCCTCTTTGGCAGCTTTGGGTTGGGAAAGATCGGCTTTGATAAGTCCCGGTTTAACGTCAAGCCGCGTCTCAAAAACTTTCTTGTCAACCGCAACTACCCGGCACCCATTTAGCAAAAACGCCTTAACAGCGGCCTGGCCGATACTTCCCGTTCCTCCGGTTACGATTACTATTTTACCTTTAAGATCCTGATACATTTAAATTCTCCTTTCTTTTTTCATCTAAATATGATTATAATAAATCTATGGAAAAAGTCAATCCTTCGACTTCGCTCGGGATTGATGGTGAGCGCAGTCGAACCATCAAGAAAAAAATACTGTTCCTCGTTACCCAATCCGAAATGGGCGGGGCACAGAAATACATATACGAAGTGACTAAAGTGCTGTCAGAGAAGTACGAAATTTTGGTTGCTGCGGGTGGTGAAATTGACGGCGAACTATTCCAAAAACTAAAAGATACAGAGACCCGTTCTCTGTATGTTTCGCAGATGAGGAGGACGCCTTGGCCGTGGCAGGTAATTTTTGCTGTAAAAGAAATCCACGGCCTGCTGAAAAAAGAAAGGCCCGATGTTTTGTTTCTTTGTTCCACGACTGCCGGCCTTCTCGGCTCCGTCGCTTCGTTTTTATACAAACTAAACGCTAAACGCTATACGCTAAAGACTATCTACCGCATCGGCGGCTGGGCATTCCGCGATCCAAGATCGTCTTGGAAAAACTGGCTTATTTTTTGGGCTGAAAAATTGACCGCCCGATTTAAAGATTTAATTATCGTCAACTCCGAATACGACTGGCGCATAGCCGTAGAGAAAAAAATAGTTTCCCCGGAAAAAATAATTAAAATCTATAATGGCTTAGATATTGATTCCCTGAATTTCTTGTCCAAGGAAGAAGCCCGAACTAGTTTGGCGGAGCTAAGCACCGCCAATTTGGCGGTGCTTAGCTCCGCCAAGATTATCGGTTGCGTGGCGAATTTTTATAAGACGAAGGGGCTGGAATACTTAATTGGAGCTTTTGATTTTCTGATGTCCGACTTCCCGAGGAAGTCGGACATCAAGCTATTCATCATCGGCGACGGAAAACTACGTCCGCAACTGGAAGCTCAAATAAAAAAACACGGCCTAGAGAATAATGTCATCTTAGCCGGCCGAATGGCCGACGCTTATCGCTACCTTAAGGCCTTTGATATCTTCGTGCTCCCCTCTTTAAAAGAAGGCTTCCCTTGGGTAATTTTGGAAGCCATGGCGGCTGAACTGCCGATTGTCGCGACCAATGTGGGAGCTCTGCCAGAAATAATTGACAATGGCCTAAACGGTTGCTTGGCTAAGCCAAGCAACCGCCAAGAGCTGGCGGAAAAAATAAAATGGCTCCTGGAACATCCTCAAGAAGCCAAAATCATGGGAATAGAGGCAAAACTAAAATTAGTTAAAAAATTCTCTCTGCGGAGAATGGTGGAAGAAACTGAAAAACTCCTCTAGAATATATAATTACTCAATTTTCAAGCTTCCTTCCATGCCGGCCTGGCGATGTCCGGGAATTGAACAGAAAAAAATGTAATTCCCTGAAGCCGGAGCAGTAAATTCAATGCTGGCGTCATCATCAGAACTTATTGTTTTTGTTCCTACTCCCAATCCCTCAATAATCAAATTGTGCTTTATCCTGCCATCATTTCTAAACTTAATTTTCACTCTTTGGCCGGCCTGAACAGTGATGTTTGAAGGATTGAAGCCGTATTCAGTGCCCGAAACTTCAAATTCTTTTTTCTCTGATTTTGGCTGGGAAATCGGCTGTTCAACTTTTTCTTCAGATTCTTCCTTTTCTTCTTTTATTCGTTCTTCCTGCTCCTCTTTCTCTTCCTCAAGCCGCTCTATGGCCTCCTCTTTTGCCTCCAGCGCATCCTCTAACTCCTCAATGGTATTTTCTATCGTTTCTAAACTATCTTTGGCTTGTTTGGCTAATCTTTTTGCGTCAGCAAAATTCTCTAAATCAAAGACGGCTTTGGCTTGAACAAGCAAGGCGTCAAATTCGCTAAATGCATTGGCCGGCAGTTCCACTCCTTCTTTTTGGGCTTCTTGCAATACTTTTTCTTTTTCTCTTTCCGCTTTTCTTATTTTACTTTCGGCTTCGGCTTTTTCTGCCATAACTTCTTCAATGTTCTCTTCTTCATCTTCTATATCATCTTCTATATCATCTTCTTTGAGTTCAATGAGCTCTAATTGCGCTTTTACTTGGCCAAGCTGGGCTGCCAATGCTTCTTCCTCAACAGTATTACCAGTTTTATAGGCGGTTCTCAACTGCGCCTTCAAATCTGCCTCCTCTGCTTTAAGCGCCTCTTTTTGCTCTTTGAAAGTATTTTTAAGAGAGTCCTTTGAGGCGCCGAGATTAGTATTCAATTCTGCGGCCAGCTGACTTATGTCTTCGCCTTTTGATGTTTGCTCTGCCAAAATAGCGGAAGCGCTCGCCAGATGAGCCAGCAGGCGGTTTTGCGCCTTTTCAATGCCTTTTGCTTCAATGCCTTTCTTTTCAAAGACAATTTGTATTTCGGCGATTCGCTCTGCGGCAAATGTTATCTGCAGCCGCGCTTTGCCCTCTGGATTAAAAGTAAAAAATTCCTGCAGTGTCTCGCCAAGTTTGTCAAGAAAATAAAAAGGGCTTTCTGGCGTAAGGCCCGCCTTCGGTAAACCTTCCGCCTCCGCTAAAGCTTCGGCGGACAAGTCGGCGGGCAAGCCGGCTTGGGCAAAAACTAAACCGGGAATAAAAAGTAACGAGATAATAACAGTTTTGATTTTCATTTTATTTTCCAAGAATTTCGTTTAGTTTAGCTCTAGTGGCGGGACCAACCATGCCAGTGCCTTTAGCAAGGCCGGATGGAGTTAGAATTTCTGAAGCGTATTTTTCCTGGAATTTTATCACTGCGGCTTTGGTTAATGAACCAAACAAGCCGGTATTTAACTCTTCCGACAAAAATCCTTGGCTAATCAAAATAATCTGCAGATATTTAATTGCGTTGCCAGAATTGCCTTGCCTGATAGTACCAGTGAAAGAGAAATCTGCCGGCACTCCGACAATGTCTTTGACGGCTCCTAATTCAGTTAATTGCGCCTGAAGCTGTTGAACCAGCGCTAGAATTTCAGCTATTTTTGTTGTTAACTCTGCTTTTGTCATTTGGGAAACTGGTTTTTCCGCTGGAGTGGCTGGAACGGCCGGAATTGCCGGAGTAGCCGGAACAGCCGGAGTTTCTGGAGTGGCTGGAGTCGCTGGGATGGCTGGCTCTGCAGGAGTGGCTGGAACGGCCGCTACCGTTTCGGTTTTCAAGGTAATGGTGTCTGAAACAACATCTGAATTTAACCCATCGGGACTGGCAAATTTAGCATAAACTGTTTTCAGTCCATCGCCCTCGGTTAGAGTCCATGTTTTAGTTGTCGCATAATTCTCTAAAATACAATTTAGTAAATCGGAACGATTGCAAATAGTCATCAAGTTGGTATTCTCTGCCTTCAAGACAAGAGTAACTTCTCGGCTTTTAGCGATCGCCGCCCCTGTGTTAATCGCCAAGGAATCGGAATAAGTCGTTGGTGATGTACGGCTGGCTCCTCCGCCGCCGCTGGCTGCCATAAAACAACCGCCGGTATCTGCTAAAAGTTGAACATTACTATTGCTGGTTGTAGTCAATGTCGCAGCGGTAGTAGAAGACCAGGCACTAAAGTAATAACTAGAACCGCAACTCAAACCGCCAAGAGAGCAAGAAGCGCCGCTTACCGCGCATACTTGGGTACCATTTGTAATAGAAGTAGGATATTGATCAGTTCGATACCTAAGGTATGTATTGCCGGCACCAGTGGCTTTAGTCCAAGATAAATCTATTGAGTTTCCGGAAGCTGCGGCCTTCGCTAAACCAGTTGGCGCATCTACCCCAGTTATAAAAGAAACCTCGCTGCCATAAACCGTTCGAGTTGCCGCAGGCGCCGTAGAAGAAGAGGCGTAAGCTCTGAAGTAATATACGGTACCATTAGTTAAACTTGTTGTAGCGTGGGTAAAGGTTCCACCTCCAGTAAAAGCGCCGGTTATCGTAGAGCTGCTCGTGTAATTTCCGGCAACAGCTGAAGCTGCGCCAAAATTAAAACCTCTTATGTCATATGCTTCATTAACGTTATCGGTAAGAACGGATGTTCCGCTTAAGGTAGACGACGTAGACCCTATCGCAGGAGCATTAGTAGTAACCGATGTAATCGCGGCAAGAGAAACCCCCGCATTGATTAAGAAAAATAATAAAAATAACGGAAGCGTTAAATAAAATAATTTATTTTTTGTATTCATATGCTTATATTCTACCATAATAAAAAAATGGGGGGGGAAAGAAAGTTATCCACAGGGCAATCTTCCGAAAACCGAACGGATATTTGGAGGTCCGACCTCCTCTCATATTTGCGTGGTGGTCGGACCTCGCGACATTAA
>JAUSHA010000060.1 GCA_030648815.1 bacterium
CGCTTCTTCTTTGGAAAGAGCTTGTCCCGACGGAGAGCAAAATCTCAAACGCTCAACCCGGGAAAGAATAGTCGGCAGGAGCATTTCAGGATATTCGGTAATTAAAATGAAAATCGTCCGGCCTCTTGGCTCCTCCAGTAATTTTAAAAAAGCCGACTGGGCTTCCTGATTTAAGTAGTGGGCTTGATTAATAATAGCCGCCTTAAACGGCGCGGAATATGATTTCAAAGAAAGCTTATTATGCAATTCCCTGATTTGAGCAATCTTTATCTCTTTATCCTCTTGCGGCTCAATAACGGCCAAATCCGGCCTCACACCATTCAGAGCATCTGCCCCATTCACCAGCTTTATAAATTCCAAGGCTGCCGCCATTTTTTCCCCGGAATCCTGTCCGTAAAATAAGAGAGCGTGGGGAATTCTGCCCAGCTCTGCCGCTTTTTTCAAAAAATCAAAAGGTTCTATCATTACCTTTTACTCATGATGCTTTTTTTATAAATATCCAAATTTTCCAAAACAACTCCCGTGCCTTTGGCTACGCAAAGCAAGGGATCTTCCGCAATAAAACACGGGATGCCGATAGATTGAGCTATCAAGCCGTCAATATTGCGCAGTAAGGCTCCCCCGCCGGAAACGACCATGCCCTTATCCATAATGTCGGCGGAGAGTTCAGGCGGCGTATCTCTTAAAACCTGCTTGATCACTAAAATAATCTCGTTTAAGACTTCGGTAATCGCTCCGCACACCTCATTGGAAGATACTTTAATATTTCTTGGCAGGCCCAAAACCAAATCCCTGCCCCTAATTTCTATTTTCCTCTCTTCTTTTTCCGGCAAAGCGGTGCCGATTTTAATTTTTATTTCCTCGGCTGTTTGTTCGCCAATAGCCAAATTATATTTTTTCTTAATAAAATCAGAAATCGCTATATTCATTTTATCGCCGGCCATCCTCACCGAACTGCAGGTGACAATTCCGCCCAGAGAAATTACCGCCACCTCGGCAGTGCCGCCTCCGATATCAACGATTAAGTGCCCCGAACAGGCGTTAATCGGAATACCGGCTCCGATAGCCGCCAGAATCGGCTCTTTTGCCACGAAGGCCTCTTTAGCACCGGCATTCATGGCCGCTTCTATCACTGCTCTTCTTTCCGTGGAGGTTATGCCGGCTGGCACCGCAATCATCAATTCCGGCTTAAAAAACTTAAAACGGCCCATAACTTTTTGGATAAAGTACCCGATCATCGCCTGGGTAACCCTAAAATCAGCGATCACGCCGTCTTTTAGTGGCCTATAAACCCTTATAGTGTCAGGAGTGCGGCCGGTCATTTCTTTGGCGGCCTGGCCAACAGCCAAAATCCTGTTTTCACTCAAGGAAACAGCTACCACCGAAGGCTCCTGCAAAACCACGCCTTTTTTAGGCACAAAAACTAATGAATTGCAGGTGCCGAGGTCTATGCCGATTTTTCTTGTAAACATGATATTAGAATAGAGTTTGAAAATAAATTTTGAAATCAGGGGTTAGGGTGTGGCGAGTCCGAGCCCCGAGCTTGCCGAGGGGCGAAGAGACGAGTAGGGAGAATGATTTCAAAATTTTATTTCCAAGCTCTATTGGATTTTAATTCTTTTAATGTCTGCTCCAATTTTCTGAAGACGCTCCTCAATTCTTTCGTAGCCTCTGTCTATCTGATAGATATTATTGATAATTGTTTTGCCCTTGGCGATTAATCCGGCGATAATTAAGGCTGCTCCCCCCCTTAAATCCAACGACTCCAACTCTCTGCCGTAAAGCTGGGTAGGCCCGTTAATGATCGCCCGATGCGGATCGGCAAAATAAATCTCCGCCCCCATCTTATTCAATTCCTCAAGATATTTCAAGCGGCCTTCATATAAAGGGTCGTGAATTAACGTAGACCCGGGCGATCTCGTGGCCAAAACTCCAAAAGCTGATTGTAAATCTGAAGGAATGCCTGGATAAATTAAGCTCTGCACTTTATCAATAGCTAATTTTTTCCACGGCAAAACTCTGATATTTTTTTTATTCTCTATCTTCCATGGCACTCCAAAATCTTTAAGTTTCTTGAGGGGGAGTTCTAAGAAATCAATTTCCACGTTTTTGATTAAAACGTCTCCCTTGGTGGCGGCGGCCATCAGCATAAAAGTTCCTGCCTCAATCGGATCATACATTAATTTATGGCGGACGCCTTTCAGATTTTTGGAACCTTCAATGGCAAGCTGATGCGTGCCTACCCCTCGAATGTTTATGCCCATCTTTCTTAAAAACTTGGAAAGTTCCTGCACCTGATAATCTTGGTCGGCAGTTTTAATAACGGTCTTACCGGAATTCAAACCGGCAAAAATCATAAGATTCTCGGTTGCCGTAACTGAAAACTCATTAAGAATCGCCTTGCCTCCTATGTTATTATTTTTATTCTCCAGAATATAGTTTTTGCCGTATTTGCGGATATCTACTCCCAGCTGATTAAACCCATCCAGATGCACGTCTATCGGCCTGGCGCCGATAACGCAGCCGCCCGGCTGGGGAAATTGCACCTTGCCAAATCTGGCCAGCAAAGGCCCTTGAAAAAGCACCGAGCCCCGCAAGCGCTTAATGATATCCTCCCTAAGATGATCGGGGTTCACTTGAGAATTATTGATTTTTACGGCTCTCTCTCCGACCCAGGAAATTTCCGAGCCCATTCCCTTTAAAATTTCCAGCATCCTGAAAACATCCTCAATCAAAGGCATATTTTCAATCAAACATTCTTTCTTTGTAAGCAAGGTGGCGGCCAAAATCGGGAAAGCCGCATTTTTGGCTCCCCTGACTTCAATCTCTCCCTCCAGCGGCCTGCCTCCGTTGATAATAAATTTCTCTTCCATATCTCCTTCCATACTAAGCAAAAATTGCTAATTTTGCAACCCTTCGACACGGCTCAGGGTAAAGCAAAAAGGCGCCCGCTTACGCGAACGCCTTTGTATTTTTAATCTATTGTTAGGTCCAATTTACCGTAATATTATCGAGCATGCCCATGGCTTGTCGGACAAAATCACGATTAGGGCTATGAGATAATGCGAGTAAAGCCATGCAGTGCATGCGCTTTCCGTAGCCGCTCAATAAACCTTTCCCAGATTTTCCCGTTTTCTCGTCAGCCGGCTCGAATTCTTCGGTAAGAGTGCGCAACTCGTAAGGAGACACGTAAATCGTATCTCCTATGGTCGGTTTATCGTAAGATACGAGAGGTATTACCGATGCCTCGTCATATCCGGCCGGTCCCTTTAAAAAAACCGAGTACATTACGGGCAGACCTCTGACCACGATGACAATCCCCGTTTTTTCCTTCAATAGCCGCACAAGATCCTGGAGATAGTAGTTATATGGCACGATGTTATCGTTGCTGGCCATAATCGCTCCGCCGGGAAGTTCCCGGTTCCCCTTGAAAGATACGCCCGGGATTATGGAATCTGTTTTCGTCCGCCTCATCAAAAGAAGCTTGCCCGTATCAGAATCCAATACTCCAGCATAGATTCCCCTGGTTACCGTTACCTTTTCTGTTCCCATGCTTGCCTCCTATTATATTTTTTACGAACTATCGTTATGAGACATATTAGCAGATTGATTTTAGAAAGTCAATATATATAGCGTATAGGGTGAGGTAGCGGTAGAAAATTGTGCGGAGTCGGACTCCGCTCATTGTTGTGCGGAGTCCGACTCCGCACAATTGCTCGCCTCATTCTAAAATCAGCGGCTTGGAGAGATTTTCAGTATTTTTCTCGTAGTACTTCAGCCAATTTATAAAAAATTCCCTGTATTCTTTCGAATTCTTAAAAAATCTATTCATGGAATTGTTATTTATTAGTGACGGAAAATTCTTTATTCCCCACCAATCCAGGTGGCTTGACCATCGGTATTTTTCTAAAAACTTCAGAGCACTTTGAATCTCTGAATCAGTTAATCCTTTTTCTTTCCAATTCGGCTTCCATAGATCCAACGAATTTGAATGAATATAACAAATTAACTGCAGGGCTTGGGCATCGCCCTTGACCTGAACTTTTTTATATCCTCCCTGAAATAACACTCCGCTTCTGTTGTATTTAAGATTAAAAAAATTAGTGAATCCGCAGCCGAACTTACGATGAAATTCCGGAAGGCCATTATCTTTTACGGGACTGGAAAATAGATGATAATGGTTCGGCATAAAACTCCAAACAAGCAAATCCACTAGTCTGTCGCGCACCTTATTGTTCGGAGTCGGACTCCGCACAAATTGCCGAGCCGTATTAGTTACGATATTTTTATCGTTAAATTCATAAAGGTCGTGGACACCTCGAAAATAATCCGCATCTGCTAAAAATATTTTCCGTTTTTCTGTTCCCCTATTGTAAGTATGGTAAAACTCGCTCATAAATCTATGATAACATAAAAACTAAATTGTTCGGAGTCGG
>JAUSHA010000059.1 GCA_030648815.1 bacterium
ATATTTTTTAACAGTCCGGCGAGCTCTGCCGCCTGCTTTTCCGAATCATTGACGTCTTTAATCATGATATATTCAAACATCACCCGCCTTTTTGTTTTTTTAATGTAATTTCTGACGGCTTCCAGTATCTTTTCCAGCGGATATTTTTTATTTATGGGCATTATTTTTTCGCGCAATTTATCATCCGGCGCATGCAAAGAAACCGCCAAATTTATCTGAAGATCTTCTTCGGACAGTTTCTCTATTCCCTCAATAATGCCGACCGTAGAAACGGAAAAATGCCGAGATCCTAAATTGAATCCGTCTTTATCGTTTAAAGTCTTGATCGCCATTAGAACATTATCATAATTCAAAAACGGCTCCCCCATTCCCATAAAAACGACATTGGTAATTTTACCCTGAGCCGTGTCGAAGGGCTTTTCTTTTTTCAAAAGCCGCGCGAAAAATAAAACCTGCTCTATAATTTCCGAATAATTTAAATTTCTTTTAAAACCGAGCTGCCCCGTAGCGCAAAACTCGCAGCACAAGGCGCAGCCGACCTGCGAAGAAACGCAAACCGTATTTCTGCCGTCTTCATGGCGCAATAAAACCGATTCAATCTTGAGTCCGTCTTCTAAGACAAAAAGGGCTTTTGACGGGCCGTCCATAGAACCAAAAACACTCGCTTCAATCCGCAAGGGACAGCCATCTTCAAGCTTTTTTCTTAATTCTTGAGGCAGCGTCTTGGCTTCCTGCCAATCTTCAGCCAGATCTTTAAAAACGGCTGATTTTGCCTGAACTAAGCGGTACTTCGGCTCTTTTTCTAAAGTTTTTTCTAAATTTTTAAGATCCATGTCCATTATTCTGTTATTTCACGGGGAGAGAAACGTAAAAAGTCGCACCTACGCCCTCTTTTGATTCAAACCAAACTTTCCCACCAAGTTTTTTCGTTAGCTCCTTAACTATATATAAGCCAAACCCCGTCCCTTTCTGGTAATGTCTTTTAGCGTTGGAGGCGCGGAAAAATTTTTTGAAGATGTTTTTTTGCTCTTTCTGCGGAATACCGATGCCGTTGTCGGCAACGTAAAACAAAACTTTATTTATTCCGCCTTTTTTTATATTTATTAATATCTTGCCTTCCTTCTTTCCGTAATTTATAGCATTGGTGATAAAATTTAAAATAATTTTTTTAAGCGCGGCTTCTTCGCTGAAAATAATTATCCTATCTTTAAAACATCTTAAACTTACTTTTTGTTTTTGATTTTGAATTAAATATTTCAACTCTCCCAAAACGCTACGAAATATCTTCACTAAATCTACCTGTTCTTTTTTAATTTTTCCCGCATCTTCAATTCTGCCTGCCTCCAATAAATCATCAACAAAGGAAAACATCAGTTTATTTTGACTTTTCATTGTTTCCATCATTTCCTTTTCGTCTTTTGCGATTTCTCCTCCTTTTTTTGTTAAGAATGCTTCCGAAATCCAACCGGAAACGGTCAGGGGCGTTCTAAGCTGATGAGCTATTACTTTCGTTAACTCCCGACGGGCTTGGTCCGCCTTTTTAAATTTAGACGCCTTCTTCCCAAGGAAGCCTATTAAAGCGAAGGTGCGGACTTTCGTATGCAGAAGCTTTACTATGGAATAGAGCAAATTTCTTTTTAAAATCACATCTATCTTTAAAGAATTTATATCTTCTTTGGAAAAATACGACCCTTGCTTTCTTGATTCTGCAATGGCGCTCATTTTTATGAGTTCTTTAGCCATAAATATGTGGCCGACTTCCTGATTTTTTATAAAATTTATCTTACGGATGGTTTCTTGATCCCCAACATTCTGCTCTAGAATATTTGAATATAAATCTCTTGCCCTTGTTTCTAAAAAAAACAATTTTTTAAAGCTTTTTTGCAGTTCTTTCATAAAATTTTGCAATTAAATCGCTAATGATATTCGCATGATTTAGAGTTTGAACCATCATGGTGTCTAAAATCATTTTTGTTCTTTTTAATTCTTTTTTATTCAGCGATCCCGGCAGTTTAGCGTAACAATCGTATTGAAAATCAAAAAGCGTTTTTTCTTCAAAGACAAAGGAGCCGTGGAGCATCTTGATTATTTTTCCCGATGGATATTTTCTCATCCTATTGTTTATTTTAACACAATAATATGATATAATGAAAATAGATTATTATTAATTTTAACAAACATATGAAGAAAATGCACATCTTGTTGGCCTCTCTCGCGTCTTTATTCTTAATAAGCGCTTCGGGGGCGGTCTTAGCTCAAGAAGAACCGGCGGCAATCGCTTCTGAAGAAACAATAACCACAGAAGATCTGGGGATAACCAACCCGGGGATTCTTCCGACAAGCCGTTTTTACTTTTTCAAAGAAATAGGCCGTGGTCTGCAAGGCATTTTCACTTTTAACCCCGTCGCTAAGGCGGAGTTGGAGCTGAAAATTACCAACGAAAAAGCCGCCGAAATTAAAAAAATTACTGAAACCCAGCCGGAAAAGATAGAAGCCATTCAAAAAGCTCTGGAAAATTATCAGAAAAATCAGGAGAACCTTCGTTCAAAATTAGAAAACCTGAAAGAAACATCGCAAAACCCGAAGGTTGATGCCCTCTTAAATAATCTTACCGATCGGGTCGTAAAACACGAAAAATTATTTGACGAAATCGCTTTGAAATTCAAGGACCGGGGAGGAGTTTCAAAGGCGGCGAACGACACCGCAGCCGGATCTGAAAATATTATCGGAGAAGCTTCCAAAAAAGATGAACCGGCTAAGTTCGCTTCCCGCCTTGAAAAAGTCCTGCTTGAAGGAAAAGATGGCGACCTGAAAAATATCCGTTCGGTAGAAATTATTGACAGGTTAAGCGATAAAACCACCGCTACGACAAAAGAATCTCTTGGAAGGCTAAGAGAAGATTTTTCAAAAAAATCGGAGCAGGATATTCAAGATTTAATGGATAAAAAAGGGGGAAACGCCCTTGAAGATGCGATTTTTAGCGCGCCGGGCGATATTACCGCCAAATCAGTGATCATTGAGGAAATACAAAAAAGAGCTGCGGAAGGTCTTTCCCGCTCAATTGGAAAAACGATAGACCAGCTTCAAACATCAATTGACAAGGAAGCGCACATCGCCGAGAAAGCGAAGGAACAGATAAAAAAAGCCGGGGAAATGATAAACGAAGCGGAAAAAAAGATTCAGGAATTTGAAAGCGGAAAAGCTTCTGAAGTTGTTTCTTCCCTGCTCAATAAAGCCAAGGATCATTTAAAGAGCGCCGCATCGTCTTTTAATGAAGAAAAATACGGCGAAGCTTTCGGGCAAGCCAGATCAGCCGAAGTTTTGGCCAGAAACGCCCTTAAACTTTACGAAAAAGAAAAGCCGGAAACTGAAAACTTTGAACAGCGCCTGAAAGAGCTTGATGAAAAAATCCGCACTTACGAAAAACTACTCAATGAGCGTAATTTCACAAGAGAGCAGAATAAAGAAGCTTTTATGATTTTAGATAACGCAGTTTTGCATCTGGGATACGCCAAAGAATCTTTCACCGGCGGAAATCTTGCAGACACCAAACTTCACATGGAGCATGTGAGGGAATTTCTCTCAAAACTTTCCCGCTTTATAGAAATAAGACAAATCAAATCGGACGAAAAACCAACGATTCTTCCGGCGACCAAAATGAAAGCTATCGCTCCTCAAACCGCCTGCGCAATTGATAATGACGAGGAAAAATGCGAAAAAACTGAATTAAAAACAGAGAAACCGGAATCAGCGGTTCCCCAGCCGACGACAGTAAAACCAATGGAGCCGACAAATTTGATAAGAACCGTCAAGCCGGTTGAATCTACCGAAAAAGCAATCGTAGAATAACGGATAGAAAACGCTGAAACGAAAAAATCCATAGGTTCAACCTATGGATTTTTTCTAGTTTCTTATTACCAGCGATCTCTGCCACCGCCACCGAATCCGCGATCCCTATCTCTGCCACCGCCGCCACCGCCAAAATCTCTTCTTGGGGGACGAGCTTCTAAGGGCCTGGCTTCGTTTACGGTAACGGATCTGCCGTCAATCTCTTTGCCATTGAACATTTCAACGGCTTTTTGAGCTTCTTCTTCGGAAGACATCTCAACAAAACCAAATCCTTTTGACCTGCCGGACAACTTATCAATGATGATAGTTGCCGATTCAACTGTTCCGGCCTGAGCAAAAGTCTCTTTCAGAGTCTCTTCCTTGGTTTCGTAAGATAATCCACCGACAAATAATTTCTTTGCCATATTGATTACCTAACAACTTATTAATTAATAGTAAGCCGACCGACTACCTCATTTCCTTTTAAAACGAAAGAAAATTCAATAGAAACTTACATTTGATATGATAGTTTATTCCAGCAAACGCGTCAAGCCCTTCTTTTGAAAATCAGCGAAATTAAGAAAAAAGCGGCCGAAGTGAGGATAATTGCCGGACCGGCCGGCAAATCAGCAAATTCAGAAAGTATAATTCCCAAAGAACAGCTCAAAACGCCGAGGACAACGCTTCCCAAATAATATCCTTTTAAGCTTCCGCTTAAATTCCTGGCGGCGGCGGCCGGAATGATGACTAATGCCCCCACCAAAAGAGAGCCGACGATTTTTACGCCCAAAGCAACGATGGCGGCGATCAGAAGCAAATATATAAAGTTCAGCTTTTTAACTTTTATTCCTTCGCTTTTAGCCAAGTCAGATGATATGGAAGCTAAAATCATTTTTGGATAAATGCGGCTCACCGTCAAAAATATGGCCATTGACAAGACGGCTGAAATTACGGCCATTTTAAAAGAAACCATTGAAATATCTCCGAATAATGACTCCAACAATTCCGGCTGGGGCACGATTAAAAATCCGGCGGCTAAAGACGAAACAAAGATAACGCCCACCAGGGCCTCTGTCGGCAAGGAAGTTTTTATTTCCAATGACCAGATCAAAAAAATTCCGAGAAGCAAAAAAATAAAAGCACCCAGAGAAACATCCAAACCGAACAGCAAAGCCAGTCCCATGCCCGGCAAAGCGACGTGGCCCAAAGCATCGCCGACTAAGGCCATTCTTTTGGTCAGCATCAATGACCCCAGATAACCGGCCGCTCCCCCGATAAAAATACCGGTAATTAAAATTAATGATAATTGATCAGTCATGGGTATGTTGGAAAAATTTTACTTCTCCGCCGTAAAGCCGGCCGAGATCGTCCGCCGTTAAATCTTTGGGAGCATCATAACAAAGCATTTCTTTGTTAAGGCAAAGGCAATGGGTCCCCAATTTATAAACAATGCTTAAATCGTGGGTTACCAGCAGAATGGTCAGATTCTTTTCTTTGCCTAATTTTTCCAAAAGCCCGTAGACCGATTCCTGTCCGCTGGCATCAATGCCGGTTGTCGGCTCGTCAAAAAGCAAAACCTGCGGATGGGAAACCAGCGCCCAGCCGATCAAAACTCTCTGAAATTGCCCGGAAGACAGATCTCCGATCTTTTTTCCCGGCATGTCTTCCTTCAAGCCGATGGAGCTTAAAATATCCTGCGTCTCTTTCAATGATGCCCCTTTTAATTTAAAAAACTCGGCTACGCTCATGGGAATGTCTTTTATAAAAGGCTATCTTTGCGGAACATAACTGGTTTTAACACC
>JAUSHA010000003.1 GCA_030648815.1 bacterium
TTTTTAGACTTGGGAATTTTACTTAAAACATTCCAGTTATTCTTTAAAAAAGATTAAGATGGAACCAATATCTATTATCTTAATTATTTCTTTAGCCGTATTCTGTGAATTTCTGGACGCCTCTTTGGGCATGCTCTTTGGAACAATTTTAAGCCCTGTTCTGATTATGCTGGGATTTAATCCATTGGTAGTCGTGCCCTCAATCCTAATTTCTCAAGCCGTCGGCGGACTAATCGCCAGTTTTCTTCATCATCGTTTTGAAAATGTTAAATTCGGCTTGAAGGTAAGGTCTCCGGGGGCAATTGCTGATAAAATAAAAGAAGTCGGATTTTCCGAAACAATAAGAAAGGGTGTTACCAAAGATCTAAGGGCCACTCTTATTATCGCCGCGCTGGGAATTTTAGCCACCGTGGGTTCTGTTCTAATAGCCGTCAATATTCCTAAAAAGGCATTGGAATATTATATCGGAATACTAGTGCTGGCAATGGGAATTATTCTTCTCTCAAAATTAAAGTTCACTTACACTTGGAAAAAAATATTGGGTATCGGCCTTTTAAGTTCTTTTAATAAAGGGCTATCGGGCGGCGGCTTTGGCCCCGTAACAACTGCCGGCCAAGTGATAGCCGGCCGAGACGGCAGAGCCTCCGTGGGATCAACAACTTTAGCGGAAGCTCCGATTTGCATTACCGGCTTCCTGACATACTGGCTGGCTAAAGGAATATCCGATTGGACTCTGCCGCTTTACCTTACGGCCGGCTCAATGATTGGCGCCCTCATCGGCCCCCACTTTACAGCCAAATTTAAAAACGATAAAAAACTAAGAAAAATCTTGGGCTCCTTGGTATTAATTTTAGGACTATTCACTCTTCTCAAAGTTTTAGGAGTCATCAAGCTCAGTGTGAAAATTTAATCGTTTAACGTTTAAGGTTGCGGTTCCGTTTAACCTTTAACGTTAAACGATTAAATTTTCTTGACAAATTGAGGAATAAATGATATCATGGTTAGTAAAATAAAATAAGGAGGTGGCCAAGTGCCAGAAACACACATTATCCCGGATTTCGTAAATGGATGCGGTAGCTGCGAAGATTATGGCGCAAAGTACTTCGAAAGGGTTCTTTCCGCTTTCGCCAGCGGGACCATAATCGTTGGCGGAAAAAATATTGAGTGGGTCATGGTGAAAAGCAAGCAAAAGGCTGCGGGAAAGCACTTTATTTTTACTACCGTATCGCACCACATCGGAGCAAATGCGGTAGAGGAGAGAGCGGCGCTCAACGCCGAGGCAACAAGAGCAGCAGCGAGGTTATTCGGCGAAAACTACCGGCTGATCAACAACTCCGGTAATGCCTCCAGCATGGAACATTACCACTGCCACATTATTGTGCCGGGCAAAGGCGAGCGATTGCCGCGCGCCGTGGCGAATGTCCAGAAAGTGATCGAGGAGCTCGACGCAACGTCGGAAATAAAAGCGGCATTACGCAAAGCTCTTTTGCAGCAAAAGTAAAATAAAAATGGGCGGACGTCGGGTCTCCGCCCATTTTTTCTTTTGCAAATATCGATGGACGATGTTCAACGTTAAAGGTTGAACGATCGCAACCTTTAACGTTGAACATCGTCCCTTGCATCACATCGATGAACTGACTTGATTTTTACCTCTATTTATGGCTATAATGACTTGAACAGATATATGGAAGAACGATATAGCCTCAACTATTTAAAGCAACTAGAAGCGGAAAGCATCTATATTATCCGCGAGACGGCGGCCGAGTTTAAAAACCCGGTGCTTTTGTATTCCGTAGGCAAGGACTCCTCGGTTAATCTGCGGCTTTGCCAGAAAGCCTTTTACCCGGGCAAAATCCCCTTTCCCCTCTTACATATAGATACAGGGTACAAATTCAAGGAAATGTATGAATTCCGGGACTATTATATGAAAAAAGCCGGAGTGAATCTGATTGTCTACAAAAACGAGGAGCCGGAAGCCCAGAAATTCGGCCCTGAACAGGCTCATACCGACCAGTATATATATTATAAAAAAACCAAGGCCTTGCTGGATGCTCTGAAAAAATACGGCTTTGATGCGGCTATCGGCGGAGCCAGAAGAGAAGAAGAAAAATCCAGAGCCAAGGAAAGAATTTTCTCCGTCAGAACCGAGCTTGGCGCCTGGGACCCCAAAAATCAAAAGCCCGAACTGTGGCATCTCTATAACGGCAAATTGCAGGAAAAAGAAACCATGAGAATATTCCCTTTGTCTAATTGGACCGAGTCGGATATTTGGGCCTATATCAAAGAGGAAAATATTGAAGTGGTGCCTCTTTATTTCGCTCAAAAAAGACAGCTGATTAAAAGAAATAATGTTCTGGTCAGATTGGATGAATTCAATCACCCCAAAGAAGGAGAAGAAATTATTGAGGCGGTTTGCCGCTACAGAACCTTAGGATGCTCCCCTTCCACCGGAGCCGTCCTTTCTTCGGCGCAAAACATAGATGAAATTTTGGAAGAAGTGCTCAATGCCAAAAAATCCGAAAGAGAAACCAGGGCCATAGACGGCACTTCCGAAACAGCCATGGAACAAAAGAAAAAGGAAGGATATTTTTAGAAAATATCGCCAAACGAAACGTTTAACGTTTAAGGTTGCGATCCGTTTAACCTTAAACGTTGAACATTTCGTTTTACACTTAAACACTTATGAAACAGTACAATCCAAATGCAGAATTAGTGAGGCTAGTAATCATGGGCAGCGTGGATGACGGCAAATCTACTTTCATCGGCAGATTGTTCTATGATTTGGGAGAAATTTACCAAGATCAACTAGAGGCCATAGAAAAAGCCAGCAAAAAAGGAGGACTGGACTTTATTGATCTTTCTCTGCTCACCGATGGTTTATCCGCCGAAAGAGAACAAAAAATAACCATTGATGCCGCTTACCGATATCTGGCCACTCCGAAAAGGCGTTTTATTGTCGCCGATGTGCCGGGCCACGAACAATATACCAGAAACATGGCTACGGGCGCCTCTCTCGCCAACCTGGCTATAATTATGGTAGACGCCCAGAAAGGGTTACTACCCCAATCAAAAAGGCATTTATTTATTTCCTCGCTTTTAGGAGTGCGACACGTGCTGGTGGCCATCAACAAAATGGACTTAGTTAATTATGATCAAAATATTTTTGAAAAAATAAAGGACGACTTTTCCGCCTTTTTGGCGAAACTAAATATCCCCGACATCGCCTTTATTCCGGTTTCTTCATTAAAAGGAGATATGATCGTGGAAAGAAGCGATAACATGCCCTGGTATCAGGGGGCAACCGCCCTTAATTATCTGGAAAACGTTGAAATTGCTAACGATATTAATTTGCTGGATTTCAGGATGCCCGTGCAATTAGTAATAAGGCCGGACCAAAACTTCCGAGGATATGCGGGAAGAATAGAGGGCGGAACTATAAAAGTCGGGGAAAAAGTTAAAATTCTTCCGTCAGGCAAAAGCACAAAAATCAAATCAATCATCGTTGACAGAGAAAATAAAGAATATGCCTTTTCTCCGCAAAATGCCGTCTTAACTATGGAGGACGAGGTTGATGCCAGCCGGGGCGATATGATAGCCAGAGAAAATAATCTGCCGGAAATCGGCAATAAATTTGAAACAACGATTTGCTGGATGAAAGAAGACGCCCTTTTGCCGAATAAAAGCTACATTTTGAAACAAGCGACTAAAACTTGCCGCTGTTTTATTGATAAAATACTTTATAAAATAAATACCGACAGTTTGCACCGCCAAGACTGCAACGCCTTAAATCAAAATGAAATTGGCAGAGTGACCATAACCACGGCTTCGCCCTTGATATTTGACTCTTACAGTAAAAATAGAAATACCGGCAGTTTTATTATTATTGATGAAAATGACGGGAGCACAGCCGGAGCCGGCATGATTTTAAGAAAATCTCAAACAACGGAAATTAAAAATTCAGGTAAGGAGGGCTTTACTCTATGGTTTACGGGCTTGCCAAGCTCCGGCAAATCAACTCTGGCTGATGCCGTAACAAAAGAACTAAACGAAAAATACGGTATTCCCTTGGAAAGATTGGATGGAGACGCTGTCAGAGAAACTATCTGCCGAGACCTCGGCTTCTCAAGCGGAGACCGCCAAAAAAATATTGAAAGGATAGCCTATATTGCCAAACTTCTGACCAAGCACGGGGTAGCCGTCATCACTTCTTTTGTTTCGCCAAATCGCCAAGTGCGAAACTGGGCGAGACAAGTCATCGGCAATTTTGTTGAAGTTTATGTCAAATGCCCTGTTGAGGAATGCATTAAAAGAGATCCCAAGGGAAATTACAAAAAAGCTCTATCTGGCCAGATTGCTCAATTTACCGGCGTCTCGGACAACTATGAAGAGCCGGACAACCCGGAGATTGTCGTTGAAACGGATAAGGAGGATATCTCGCAGTGCACCAACAGAATAATCGCCTCACTAAAAAAATTAGGTTATCTATAAAATGAACGGCTGGGTTTATAGTTTCTTAAGAAAGACTCAAAAATATACCGGCACTGACAATGTCTACCTGGCTGAAGGCGGTTTTTGGCTCACCCTAAACCAGTTTATCGGAGCAGGCACATCTTTTTTAGCGGCATTAGCTTTCGCTAATCTGTTAGATCCGACAATCTACGGCACCTACCAATATGTCCTATCACTAGTGGGAATGCTGGGTATTTTCTCATTGCAAGGCATAAGAACAGCCATAGCGCAGGCTGTAGCCAGAGGCCTCGAGGGATCATTTTATTCCGGATTCAAAACCAGATTGCAGTGGGGATCAATCGGAAGCGTAATTGCCTTAGGGCTAGCCACTTACTACTGGTTAACCGGAGACAAGACTCTTTCTTTACCATTACTTATTGCCGCCGCTTTCCTGCCCTTAATGCAGGCCTCTAGGGTTTACAGCGGTTTTTTGGCCGGTAAAAAATTATTCGCCGTCGGAGCAAAATATAATATTTACACTGACTTAATATCCACCGCCGCAATAATTGCCGCTCTCTTTCTGACTAAAAATGTCTTTTGGCTGATTACGGCTTTTATCGTATCAAATACTATTCTGAATTGCTTTTTTGATTATTTAACCAAAATAAAATTCAAGCCGAACAAAAAAGAAGATCCCGAGACCCTCAAGTATGCGAAACATTTAAGCTTAACCGGAGTTATTTCTTTAATGGGCGATTATCTGGACAGAATATTGCTCTTTAACTTGGCGGGGCCCGTCCAGCTGGCAGTTTATTCTTTTGCCATGATCATGCCGGAACAAATCAAGGGCTTTATGGGAAATATTTCCACCCTTGCTTTCCCGAAATTAGCCCAAAAATCAAGGGAAGAAATCAGGGCGAATCTTATGAAAAAATTCTGGAAACTAACTATTTTAACTTGCCTAATCATGGCGCTTTATATCTTAATCGCTCCGTTTTTCTATGAAATATTCTTTCCAAAATACTTAAGCTCCCTGCCTTATTCCAGAATTATTGTATTTTCTCTTCTGGCGCTTCCCGCCGCCCTGCTAAGTACCGTTTTTGAGGCAAAAATGATGAAAAAAAATATCTACGCATTGCAGATATTTTCTTTAATCAGAATCATACTCTACCTTGTTTTAATACCTCTTTTCGGAATATGGGGCATTATCATGGCCAGATTAGGCATGGTCATTCTTAACTCGGCCTTCATACTCTTCCTATTTAGAAGGCTTTAGCCAGCAGCCGCAATAGATATCGCGGCCATTAGGCTTGGCGATAATATTCTCAAAAGAACAAAATTCCCTATTTTTATAACTGTAAAATTTTTCCTCTATGCAGATCAAGCCGGAACAAAATTCATTGATCATCTCACGATTATAAATTTTCTCCGCGTTAAAAACTATGGAGGGAGATGAATTATGAATAACGGTGGTGAAAATTAAATGGCCGCCAGGCTTCAGCACTCTAACCATTTCCTTGAAAGCTTTTTTGTCCGCATCCAAATCAAATACATCTCCGTAACGCCCTAAACCGAAATGCTCCAAAGAACAAACAGAAGTCACCACATCAAATTCATTATCGGGCACCTTTAAGTCCTTGGCATCGCAAGTGATTATCTTTTCGTTGGCTAAATGACGGCGTCTTTCCCTGACATCAATCGTCGTCAGACGATGATTAATCAGCAACCCCAAAAGAAAATGCCGGTGAGAGCCTATATCCAAGATGTTCAAAGGAGCGCCCAATTTGCTTAAATGGCTTGCCAGAAATTCATATTGAGCATCTATTTGATCCTTAGGATGAACGCCGGCATCGTATCTGAAAGACCTGAAAATATTATAACCGCGGGGATTCTCTTCCAGCTGTTTTAAATTGCGTTTATAGTTTTCAACGAATTCTTTGGGTATTTCCTCTTTTTTGAGCATTATCAGGCGCACTCCAAAAAGATTGAATATTTTTTTTACTATTTTCTTTATCATAAATATTTTTCAATTTGATCAACTACCCAGACGGAGCCGTTTTGGTACGGATTCCCAAAAAACTGTTCCTGCAGTTTTTTTAAATCTTCCCTTGAAATCTCTTGGCTCTTCTTAATGCATTCTAACAGTTCTTGCGGGTTATTGGCAAATAAATTATTAAAACCTGACGATTTAATATCATAGCAATCGCCCCATTTTTTCGTCCAACAATAAATAAACGGCTTTAATTGCAACAGAGCTTCCAAGACGGCGGTACTATACGAACCCACGGTCACGTCGCATTGCTCCACCGCTTCTTCCATGCTCCCCCTGAAAACTTTCGTTATTTCTAGAATTTTTTTATAAATATCGGGCTGATTTTCTTTCAGCCATACCTCAAACTCATCGCGATAAGGCCTGAACTTAAAGCACAATTCAAAATCTTCGGCTTCCAAAAGAGTCAGAATGTAAGGAAGCACCTCCTGCGGAGCAGCCACCTCTTCGGAAATATAGAGCACTCTTAATTTTCCTTTATTTTGCCTCGGAATATCATCCGGCCGGCCTTCTTTTCTTACCAATGGACGCATGGGCCCTGAAACAAAAAGCTGTTCGGGCTTGTAAGCATCGCTATTTTTTATGTAATAATCTCTCCACCATTCCGACCAAAGGCCGTACTTGTCGACGGAAAGGGTGTTTTTGCCGTCAAACCCGGGCATAAAGTCAGAAACAAAATAATATCTGGACGGAGTGCCGTGCTGAATGCCTATCGTTGTTATGCCACTTAACTTGCAAGCCAATAATTCGTGAAAATTACGCCCCAGACCGGCGCTAATATCAGCCACCTTTACCCCGATGCACCGCAAAATAAATCTCACTGCCCGGATAGACCAAATGGTTCCTTTGGCATTGCGGAGATATTGGCTGGCGGCCAAAAACAAAAAACGCTGTTCCGGATCAGAAAATTCGCCCAAGCCGGCCAATTCTTTATTTTTATTAAACGGGTCGATGAGGGAATGGATTAGAAAAACAACGGCCGCAGAATAAAAAACCGGCCTTTTTCTTTTCCAGGCATGCTGTAAAACGACCGGCCATTTCTCCAAACTACGGATAAATTCAACAAAGAAAATTTTTCTTTTGCGCAATTCTTCATAAATAAACTTCATCCGAAAATCGTAATCATGGGGAATATCAAACTTATCGCCGACCCAAATCATTAATCCCGGCCTGGTAATTATCAGCAACGGCAAAAATACCAAAGAAAGCAAGGCCTGTAAAAGTACGCCGAAGGGAATGGGCAAAAACCGCCTTAATTTAAACTTTTTCAGCAAGAAACATTCGCGCCGATAAGCTTTTGAGAAATGCAAAAAAAGATCGGGGTAAGGCGGCTCAAAAAGATAAATTTTATCAAAATCCTTTAAATAAGAAAGCAAATCGCGGTACTGGGTATAAGGCATGCAGAACCTGTAATAGAGAGTATCGCAATTTATCCACCAAAGCTCATATCCTTTGTAATTGATCAATCTTGACAAGCGGCGCCCATCTTTGGTTTCAAGGCGGGCAAGCTTGCCGACTAATTCAGAGGCCTCGTGAATACTGCCCGGACGGGTTAATTGAGCTGTTTCTTCTTGGTATAAAACCTTGTCAAATTGCCGGTACCATCGCTTGCTCTTTTTGGGCAGTCCTTTGCCAAAGATTACTAATACAGATTTCTTGTTCATAAGTAATGTCCAACGTTAAACGTTAACGCAACCCCAACGTTTAACGTTGGACATTGCGCCGAATATTATGTCAGGTATATTATTTATCGTATGGAGTTTTTTCTTCGGTAAAGCCGTGGTGCTTAAGCCACCACTCCATTTGTCCCCATTGCCATTCGTAATCAATATCAACTCCCGCTTCATTCATAACGGGGTAAATTTTTTGTCCCATCCATTGATGAGGCATGAGACCGGCTTTAACATTCTCCAAACACCTCGGCCTGACCAAAGAAAGCGCCACATCGGCAAAGTAAGCGTTACCGGCTGAATCGCGGTCGCAACTCATTGTTTTGGGATCACCAATAGCTTCAAGCGGCACAAAAAGATCCAACAAACCATCGTTATTTATCTTTCTGGCCCTTAAAGGATGGTACATGTTTAATTTTCCGGCGGTTACCGCAGAATCGTATTCAGGGTGATTCCTTAAAATTTCGACCGCTTCATCAATTTGAGAAGCCAATATAGTCGGCGCATTGCAATGCATTAAAGCGATAAATTCAACTTCCTTGCCTTCTTTTTTTAATTCGTCTCTGATAACTTGGTAGCCGTGGACAAAGGCATCTTGTCCCAACGCTTTAGAGCTGGCCAATTCCGCAGGCCTGTCAATGGTTTTGGCTCCGCAGGCCCGGCTGATTTCTTTAATTTTTTCCGAATCGGTGGAAACATAAACTTCTTCCACATATTTTGAATTTTTGGCAGCCAAAATCGGATAGGTCATTAACGGCCTGCCCAAAATCGGCTTAATATTTTTCCCGGGAAATCCCTGACTCCCTTCCCGGCCGATAAGTAAAGCTACGATCATATTTTTAATATAATTTTTGTTAATTTTTAAATTTAATTATGTACGACCTTTCACTTAAATTCTATGCATTTCTATCGAAAAGTCAAGGAAAATAAAAAAGCGCCTACTAGTCAAAGCAGGCGCTTTCTTCTTATATCTTCAAAAGCTTACGCATTTCTGCTACATGAATCAAACAATATTGTTTGACTATGTCCATATCAAAACCGTCGCAAAAATGTCTTACTCCCAATTTAAGATAAGGCAAGGCATCTTCGCTTTTGAACACTTCTGCCCTGGGGAGGACTCCCATTTTGAGAGCCGTCTCTATCATGCGCTTCTCTTCGTCTTTAACCTCATTCCTCTGCTTCCCAACCGTAATTGAGTAGTCGCCGCAGCCAAACTGAACTATATCAACACCAGGTACTTTGAGAATAGCTTCAAGGTTCTCTATGGCTCCTTTTTTCTCTATCTGGATAGCTATAACAATATCCCGCATTGCCTGGAGCCATTCATCGGAGCTGGATATGGTCAAATCGTGGCAGACACCTCGCCTTAAGCCGCACCCGTGAACTCCGTGGTCTTGAGGTGTTTCTGGCCTAACTAAAGCAATACATTCTTCTACTTCCTTTACCGAACGGCAATCGGCAAAGAGGAGAGCTTCGCATCCGGCATCAACTGCCCGAGTAGCAATCTGACCTCTGTTCTGCTCCTCAACCTTAAACATAATGCTTGTCCCGTGAAGTTCTGCAGCCCTGACAATATTGTCCAGGCCTTCGAATGACCATGAGGCATATTCGCCGAGAAACTCAATATAGTCAAACATGCCAGTCCGGCCAATAACCTCAATTAGTCCCGGCCATGGGCTAAGAACATGCGTACCCAGCGTTGGCTTGCCCTCTCTTAAAAGCCGCCGAAGTTTATTCTCTTTCATTCCCTTCCTCCTTTTTTATCCTATGAATAACGTCAGAAGCGGTATAAACGCTAAGCTCACTATCACGCTTATTGCCACCAAAGAGGCGGCAAACTCCTCGTCCAGTTTTTCTTTGGCTGAAAACACTAATGTATTATAGCCCGCCGGCATCATTGATGTAACTAACACCACGATTCGACTTAGTCCCTCCAAATGAAATAAAGTTACCATTAAGAACCCGGCCGCCAATCCTATGCCAATCCTGATAGAAATAGCTGCCGCAAGATCTCTAATTTTATTTATCTTGGGCTCAAAGTAAATTCCCAGGGAAATCAACAACAAGAGCAGCATCGGCGCGCTGGTTATCGCCAAAACATCTTTCAAAAAATCAGGCACGGGAGCTGAAAGTAAATTTACCGCAATACCCGAAAACAACGCCCAAATTGGCGGTATCTTTAAAAACTTCTTGAATGATTTCCCGATTCCCCCGCCTTCGCCATTATCAGATTTTCCATAATATATCGCCAGAAAATATACCGCAGTAAAAGCCCAAAGATAACCGCCGAATTCAAATATTAAGAGTTTGCCGAATGCCTCCGCTCCGTAGACAAAACTGATTAGAGGATACGCCACCATTTGCATATTCATCATGGTGGTTCCCGCAAAGAGAGTGCCCTTGGTTCTATTGGGCATTTTTACAAGCTTAGCATAGAGAAAAGCGGCCGCCAAACAAATTAATGCAATTCCCCAAACGCTTATCGGCAGAAAAATTAAATCAAACGAGAGCGGCAGCTTGCTTATGTTGAGAAAAATAGCCGATGGCAAGACGACATAAAATAAAACCTTGTTCAGTAAAACCTCGCCGTCTTTCTTGCTTAAAATACCTGCCTTCTTCAGCAAAAAGCCAGTCAGAATTATAGAGGTGATTATTAATATTTTAAGGTACATTTTATTCTCCTAATTTTTTCCTGATATTAATCTTATTTGTTATTTCTTAATTTGTCAAGTTTTAATACCTCGGTGGTTCGGAAGGGACAGCCGTTGCACATTTCAACTGAATGCGACTGGCCTTTTTTATGAAATGACCTTAATTCTTCCATTATTTTGCCTTGCCAAATATTTTTGATTGAATCTCCTTCGTTAATGTTTCCCAAATCGTAAAAATCAGGCCGTTCCTGGCATACGGAAATCGTACCGTCCCACTTAATCAGCATTCTCTGCCATAAAGTCGGACAAGCCCAATCGCCGATTAAGTTCTCATGCTTTGAATAATCTTTATAGTCAATAAAAGCCACTTCGTCAACCCGTTTTGCCCAAAAATACTTATATTCCTCCAAGATTGCCGCTAATTCCGGCAAAGCCACCATCTGCACCCTGACTAAGGGGTTTTTATTTTCTCCCCTGATCTTAATAAAATTTTCTATATTTTCCAAAACGTCGCTAAACTTGGCTCCTACCCGATATGTCTCATAAACTTCCGGAGTTGTGCCTTCGAAAGAAACGGATAACCTGTCCAGCCCCGAATCAATAAGTTTTTTTCCGATTTCCGGGGTCAACAAAGCGGCATTGGTGTTGAAATAAACATCCATGACGCCTTTTTCTTTAGCGTAAGATATCATTTCCGGCAAATCCTTATTCAGCAACGGTTCGCCTCGCACTCCGGAATTCAGCTTTATGGCGCAAAGACCTTCTTTAACGCCTTGGTCAATGATTTTTTTAAAAGTATCCAACGGCATGAATCCCAAGCCGGCAACCGGCTCGTAATTGGTGGAACAAAACGGACAGCGCAGATTGCAAGAACGGCTGGCCTCAATATCTAAATGCAAGGGAAATTCTCCGGCAAAAAAATTCTTCGGACGATCCTGCCAATTTTGGCGGTATTCCAAAAAGCGGGGGTCTTGGCTCCTAAAAACGCTCTTGCCGGCTACCGTATGAAAATTTGGATTGGCTTCGGTTGTCGCCATTTATATATTTTCAAACTCCGAATTATTAATAGTTTCAAATTGCTTTTCTACACTGCCTACTGTTTTAAGAAGATGCTGTAAAGGATAAAATGCCTCTTCAGGAGAAACTTCCTTGAATTTTCCTGCCGCCAAGTCCCGGCGCACAAAAAAGGCATCATGCCCCTGCGAGTCGCAGCCGACTAAAATATATCCCTTGCTGTCGGCCAATTTCTTTAAAGCCGTCAAGGAAGCTCCGAAATATAAAGAACTTCGATTATTGTTATGGAAATGATTAGAATTATATTTGATGGTGAGCGACCTGCTCGGCCCGTAAGACGCATTATATTCGGCAACCACCAAGCGCGGCTTAATCACATTCAGCGCTTTCCAAATCCAATAATCATTGCCGTCGATATCCATCGACATCAAATCAATCTCGCCCTGCATGCCGTTGTCTGACAACAGCTGATTAATATTTTCAGCGGTGATAAAACAATGTAACGGCTTAACATTAGCGCTATTTTTGCCTAATTTTTCCTGATAATAAATTTTGGCTTTTTCTATGCCCTGCTTGCTGGCATCAATGAGCAACCCCCGCCAGCCGAAATTTAAAGCCAAATTAGCCGTATTGCATTCCCTGCCCTCTTCCACGCCCATTTCCATAAAACTATGATCGACGGCTCCGATCTTGGAAAGAATGTACAAAATCAGGCCGTCTTCCCCGACTTTGGAATAAATTTTGAACTCGTGATTCGCCAAATCAATTTTCTGGTCCAGCGACCCCATCTCATTCCGATAGCTTAATTGAAAAAGAGTTTTAATATTTTTTTCAATAATATCCAATCTGTCCATGGTCATTAAATTCTTGGCGAAATTAAGATAACTCTTGGGCATCATTTTTTTTATGAATTTTCTTATTTTTTCCATAATATTATCGTAAAAAGCATTTTAATAAATTATCTACGGCCTCTATTTCCATACAAGTTCGGCATTCCTTCGTATAAGAGCCAATGTGCGGCGTGAGGATCACTTGAGGAAATTCAGCTAATGGGCCAGAGTAAGGCTCTTCCGAAAAAACATCAAGCCAGGCGCCGGCTACCTTGCCTGTCTTTAGGGACTCAATCAAAGCGGTTTCATCTACGGCTCCGCCTCTGGCAACGTTTAAAATATAAACGCCGTCTTTCATTATTAAAAATTCATCTTTGCCTAAAACCTGCTGCGATCCGCTCATGTGCAGAGAAACAATATCGGCTTGGGGCAACGCCTCCTTTAAGGAAATTCCTTGAATGGCAGAGTCCACTGTTAATAATTTTACCTTAAATGGCTCCAAAAGTTTAGCCAAATATTTGCCGATCCGGCCAAAGCCGATTATCAATACTGTTTTGCCGGCAAGCTGGACTCCCATTTTTTTATCCCAGGTTTTTATGTGAAGATCGTGATTCATTTGATGAATTCTCCTTAATAGGGATAAAAGAGATCCCAAGGTTAATTCGGCCACGGCCGTAATCGGAGCGTCGGGAGTATTTCTAACGGCAATGCCGAGTTCTTCCGCCGCTACCAGATCAATGCTGTCTGTTCCCGTACCTACGCGGGAAATAACCTTGAGCTGGGAATTTTTCATCGTTCCTCTGTCTATTTTCTCCGTACCGGCGATCAATCCGATGACTCCGGGCAAAAGTTCCCTTAATTCTTCGGGAGTCACTTTTCTTTTATGCGGGTTCAAAACCACCTCAAAATTCTGTACCCGCAACTTTTCCAGGGCCTCTTTTGTTTCAAAAGACGATGTCGTGATTAAAATTTTCGTCATATATTTATTATTTTTTTTAATTCTGAAAAAGAATTATTTTCTTGGGTCTGCCATATAAATGGAATGTCTGCCCCATCGGCGCCTTCTTTGTCGTCAGCCGAATCTCCGACAAAAATTACATCCTGCGGGATGAAATTAAAATCCTTAAGGATGTTTAAAATAATGTCTTTTTTATGAAGAGGGCTGCCGTAAACCGCCTTAAAATATTTTTCCAACCCCCTGTCTTTAATAATTGACCTTATTTCTCCTTCGGGAGTTCCCGAGGCTATAAATAAGGACATTTTTTCGTGATATTCTTCCAGAAACTCGCTAGCGCCCTCAACAAACGGAGATTCCACCACTCCCTTGTAAACATATTCAGCAAATTGCCTGCCCATTTCCGCTTTTTTCTCCAAAGAAAGCGTCTGACATAAAATATCCCTGTAAATCATTTCAAATTTTTCGAGGCGGGAAATCCCGCCGTGATTCTTATGCAAAGCAAGTACGGCCGGCAAATGTTCGGGATAATCTTTGAATAAGAAAGCAAAAGCAGCGGTCTTTATTCCGACCGACTCTAAAATGGTCCCGTCAAAATCAAAAATAATGGCTTTAATTTTCATTTAAAATATTTTTCCTGATAAATCTTTTTATATTTTTCAAACACTTTGTTTCCTTCCTCGTCAAATTTTTCAGCGATTTTTATTGCCGGCCATTCGGATTTCGGCAACCTTACATACAAGGGAAAAGTTCTTTGCAATCCCCTTAACTCTTCATAGCTTATGGAATTCATTTTCAAGGGTACGGCATCGGTGAGCCCTTGGATGATTTTGGCATCTTGGCTTAAATACCCCTTCTCCAGGCAATATCTGTATAAATCCGTTCCTTTGTAGGGAGTAAAAAAATGGCAATTGATCGTCCGAGGATTAATCTGGCGGTTGAGCTCAATGGTGTCAAAAACCAATTCTCTTGTTTCGTCGGGAAGCCCAATAATATTATTAACCGTATAGGGAATTTGGTATTTTTCCACTAATCTTATTCCTTCAATAATCTGCTGATTGGAACCGTAACGCTTTAAAACTTTCTTTCTGAATTCTTCGTTGCCGTGCTCAATGCCAAAGTTCATGCTGTTGCAGCCCATTTCTTTCAAAAGCCGGATTTTTTCTTCGGTAATGGTTTCCGGCCTTGTCTGGCACCAAAAAGGCACACCCACTTCTTTATATCCCTCGGCCATTTCTTTTAATTCCTCAACGGGCTTAGCTAAAAATGTTTCTGAATTGAAATTGATATAATCGGGCTGATATTTTTTGACCAAGTGCTTCATTTCAACCATCAGCCGAGGTATTTTTTTCCGCCGATAATACGTTCCACAGCCCCGCTCCCTGAATAAATTGCTCAACTGGGGAGCGGCGCAATAGGTGCATTGATAGGGACAGCCGCGGTCCATCTCAACGTGAATCATGGTATAAACCTTCCCGAACATCGGACGGGCCAATCTTTGCTTGCCGAAAATATCGTAATCAATGTAAGGCAATTCGTTCAAGTCGGTGAGCGGCCTCGATGAATTTTTAATGATTTCGCTTCCTTCTTTGATCCAGAGGTTCCTGATATTTGAATAATTCTCCCCTTTGGCCATTTTTTGGCAGAGTTCCACCAAAGCTTCTTCGCCTTCGCCCAAACACAGCATATTTATAGCTTCCTGCGAGATAACTTCATCAGGATTCAAGCTGGCAAAAACTCCGCCGGCAACAACCGGTATGCCGGAATCTTTAATTTTGGACAGCAAATATCGGGCCAACCCCCATGTGTCTTCCACCAAAGTTATGCCGATCAGGTCGGGCTTGAATTCGGAAACCTTTTTTTGCAAATCATCGCCGACATCGTTTTCGTTTAAAACTACGCCGCTATCCGACAGATTAAACGGTTTTAACTGCAAAAGATCCACTCTCTTTTGCTCAATGCTTTGCTCTTCGGTTTTGTAAAAAGTCGTGTCAAACAGCCCCACTTCAAAACCCTTTTCTTTCAGACAGGCGGAAAGCTGGGAAAGATGGATCGGCACTAAGGTCGCCATCATCGTATTAGGATATATAAATAATATTTTAAAGTTGTTCTGCATTAAAAATTTGTTTAAAATTATCAAAAAAATATTTCATCTGTTCAATATTGCCGATGCTTACTCTAATGCATTTTTCCAAAGGAGCAGTTTTAAACCCGCCGGCTATCAATATCTTCCTGTTTTTCATCTCTTGCTTAATCTGAACGGCTTTTTCAAAAGATGATACGTCAATCAGCATAAAATTAGCGTAACTTTTAAAGAAAGGGATTCCCGAATCGCTTAATTCTTTTTCCAGGTATTCTTTGGCTCTGTTGACCTCTTCCACGTTTTTCTCAACTATGCCGTAATTATCCAAAATCAGTTCTCCGAATTTGGCGGCAAAAGCGTTGGTTTCATACATCGGCCTGACTTTGTGCAAATACCCTATAATCTCAGGCTGGCCTACGGCGAAGCCGAGGCGGCAAGAAGCCAATCCGAATGCTTTTGAAAAAGTTCTGGTAATAACAAGATTGGGATAATCAGGGATAAGGGAAATGGCGGAATGAGAATAATACGGGTAATAAGCTTCGTCTATTAAAACAACGATGTCATATTTTGAACAAAGATCAACAATTCTTTTCAGGCCTTCTGGCGCAATAACGGTTCCCGTAGGAGCATTGGGGTTTGCCAAACAAATCAATTTCGGTCTCTCTTCTTCTATCAGATTCAAGATATTTTCCATGTCCAAAGACAAATCTTCCTTAAAATTTATCTTCAGCACTTTTGCTTGAAATATTTCTCCGTAAACATAATACATGGCATAGGTGGGATCCAACAAAGCCACCTTATCGCCCTTTTCGACAAAGACTTCAAAAACTGCTTTTATGGCCGCATCGGAACCGGCAGTAATGTAAATATTCTCTTCTCGGTATTTCAAATATGAAGCGATCTTGGCGTAAAGAGAGTCTATTTCCGGATAAGCCGCCAAAAAATCAGGAGTAATCTGATTCTTAAAAAGATCGGTCATTTCTTTATTAAAATCTATCGTGTTCTCGTTTTTATCCAGACGTAAAAAAGAACCTCTTGATTCTTGGGGATTTTTAACCCGCTGAATATTAATTAAGTGCGCCTTGGCCGGAATTTTTGCCATATTTTTTATAAAGCTCGCCGATTAAATCAAGAATCCCCTGGCCTAAATCAACGTAATAAGTGCTCTGGATGCGCTTAGCCAGCCTGGGAGTAAAACTATAGGGAGTGATATTGTAATGGGCCGTATAATTTGCGGGCAGGAATTCCAAATCAATCTTATCGCCCAATATTTCCTTTATCATCATCAAGGAATCTTTTATTTTCATAGGCTGGTTTCCGGTGACGATCACCGCCTGATTTTTATATTCTTCAGTTAAAATATCGGCGCTTAATCGGGCCGCATCATAAACATGGATATACTCTCTGATCTCTTCGCCATTGCCTTGTCTGGTGATTTTACCGTCTTGAATAGCTTGCTTGATAATCCTGTGAATCCAATTTTCCTGTCCGGCCCTGGGGCCGTAAAGAGAGCCGTATCTTAAAATCGTGTAATCCAATCCGTAAACTTCGTGATAATTTTCAAGCAATAATTCGGCGGCCTGCTTGGAACTGCGGTAAAACGAGCCGGCTTTGCTGTAAACATAAAGAGTGCTGGCCAAGACAAACCTTTTGACTTTGTGCCTTCTACAGGCATCTAAAATTACAGTATTGCCCCAAATATTGGTTTTAACCGTTTCTATCGGCTTGGCTTCGGCATCATCCATATCAGCCACAGCCGCAAAATTGTAAACAATGTCGCATCCCTTAACCGCCTCGTCAACCTGACTTGGAGACGCTACGTCTCCGGCGATGGAAACCTGATCATCTCTAAGATAGGGAGACACCTTCAAATCAAAAATCACCACCTCATAGCCTCTCTCGCTAAGGGCGTCGGCTACGTGGCTGCCGAGAAATCCCGCTCCTCCAAAGACTGCTACTTTTGTTTTTGCTTTTTCCATCATGGGGCTACTTTAGCGCTTTTTAAGCGCAATGTAAATGATTATTATTTAATCTATTTTTTAAAAATTCCCTGACAATTTTTACCGCCTTATCGTTTACATGGGTGTGATCGGCGACATATTTTTCGGAAATAAAGCCTTTTTCATCGGAAACTTCCGAATAAATATCTATATACCTGTAGTTTTTCTCTTCGCAGAATTTTTTCAGTTTTTCGTTAAATTCTCCGTTTATCCTGCTGCGCATTTTGGGGTCGGCATAAAACTGAACGCCCGGAGCATCTTCCCTCCTTGAGGCGGCGGGAATGCCGAGCACAAAGAAATTCACTCCCATAGCGCCGATCTGATCCAAAACGTCTCCGTAATTTATAATTGTGTTGTTAATCAGCTCGGCCATCGTAAATTTTCCGTTATTTTTCATGTACTCATTATACATATGAATTCTGCAATCTATTTCGCCGAAAGACAGAAGAACCGCATCTCTCTCTTTATTTATTTTGTCCAATACGGCAAAAAATTTCTTATTGGAATCGGTCGTGCTTTTTTCTTTTTTTAAATTATAAGCGGTGGCGGCGCCGATATGATGTGCTATAAATGGATACTTGCGCTTAAAAATTAGGGTATGGCTGTCGCCTATCGCATGCACTAAGGGCCTGCCGGACAATTTTGAATATAAAAACCAGCAAAAATTATGCAACTTATCGTCGTTATTCAAATGCTTTGATTCAATCAGGCCCGCCATTTTAAGCCCGGCCAAAAAAAGATAATAAATCCCCTTTTCCTTATAAATATCTTTTATTTGAGAAAAAATCATGTATATAAGTTTGGACGGCCTAAAAGTTCGGCTAATTTTTTATTATCTTCGGCGTAAAGGTTTGCCAAGTATTCCCTGTCTTTATCGGAAATAAATTTTGAATCGTTTAATCTTGAGAGAAACTTCCTGTCAAGATAAAAAATCGGTCTGGCCACCCAGGGAAATTTTCTTGCCGCAAAATTTATTATTCGCAGAATTTTTGCTCCCCGGTTGGTCAAACTGACCTTAGCCCTGGTATTGATTCGGCTATGGTCAAATTTATCTATGCCGAAAAAATCAGAAATTTTATCTAAAAAATTCTCGGGGTTGCTTAGTAATTCTTCGTAAAACAGCACTAAAACATTCCCCCGGCCGAATAATTTGAAATACAAATCAACTATTGCCGAATAGAAACCGACCTTCACAAAAGCGTCTTCTTTTATAAATTTTGAAAATGCGCGCAGCTCCTCTCTCCCTCTTATAAAATGCTTATACACTGAAGCGAGCCAATCCGCCTGATTCCTGATAACTATCAATATCTTAGCATCGGGCACGGTTTGATGAATTCTTTTGGCGATTAATTCATTATCCATGGGCATGGCAAATTTCTGAACGGCCTTGCCGAAGCCTTCAGATCGCTTCTCTTCATGACAGCAATCCCAGCCGAAAGAACGATATCTGAACCCTGCGGAATATTGCTCGTCCGAGTCCAGAGATATTTTATTACCGCTTTTAGGCTTGAATAAACTTAAATAAAAATCCTTGCCTTTGGAAAAACAGTCGTCCCAATGAAAAAATTTCGGCTTGTAAGCAAAACAAATATCCTGATGCGCGGCAAAAAGATCCTGCAGCCAAGTGGAGGCAGTCTTGGGAAAACCTATATGAATAAAATGAGGTAAGTTTGCCATATTACCACCTTGCGATAGTTTTCTTTGTTTTATCTTTAATCTTTTTGTAAACGTCGTAAACTTCCGTTTCAATTTCCGGCGAAACCAATCTTAAAATTTCGTCTCCCCAAATGCGGTATTGTCCGCCGACTTTGTATGCCTTGATTACGCCTCTTTTTAAGAGCCGCTTAATGGTGCTTTCGGAAATCTTTAAAAACCCGCGGGCCTCCGAGGTGGTATAAATTATATGAGGTTTTATTGCGCTATCTTGCATGCTACTTTCTATTGTAGGCAAGCCCGTGGAGGGTGTCAATAGGTGTCAAAAAGCTCGCCAATTCTCTTTACAGATTCCGGCAAACGGGTTAAGATAAAATAAATTTCTAAATTAATTTATGGACCAAAGTCAAGATAAAAATACGGTGCTGATAATATATCCCGCTACTTTTAAGTTTCCGGGGCTGCATATCGGCATAGCTTCTTTGAGCAGCGGCTTAAAAGAAAAGGGCTATCAAGTCAAGGTTTTTGATACGGTTTTCTATGATCTACTGGGTGAGCAGGATTGGAATAAGTTGAGGTCCGACAGATTGATGTCTAAAAAAATCGTCAACGAAGATGAGCATTGGAAAGTAAAAACCACCGATATGAAAGAAGACTTAATAAAAGTTCTTGACGAATACCAGCCGAAAATAGTCGGCATATCCATGACGGAGCCGGTTTACGACCTTGGTTTGCAGCTGTCGCGCATCGTTAAACAGCATTGCAAGGATGCGATTGTGATAGCCGGCGGCGTATTCCCCACTCTATCGCCCGACATTGTCATTAAAGAAGATTCTATAGACGTTGTTTGCGTGGGCGAAGGCGAAATGACCCTGCCGGAACTATGCGACAGAATCTATCAGAAAAAATATTTTACTGATATTCCCGGGATGTGGGTAAAAAACAGTGGGAAAATTTACAAAAACAGTCCGGCCAAACTTCAAGACATCAATAACCTGCCCCATCCTGATTTTTCAGTTTTCGATGAACCGATTTTTTACAAGGCAATGCAAGGCAGGCTCTATAAAATGGTCAACATCGAAACATCCCGCGGTTGCCCGTATAATTGCTCTTATTGCGCATCTCCTGAATTGAAAAGTTTTTCCTTTAAAAACGACATCGGCAGTTATTACAGGAATCTGGACATGGAAAGAGTAATCGAGCAACTTCACTATCAAATAGGCAAGCACTCTCCCGAATTCATCTACTTCTCAAGCGAAACATTTTTGGCGATGTCAAAAAAAGATTTTGACATGTTCGTTGAAGAATACAGAAAAATAAAAATACCCTTCTGGTTTCAAACCAGATTTGAAACAATAACCGAGGAACGCATTAAAGCATTAAAAGAAGTCGGCATGTTTTGGCTCACTTTAGGCATAGAGCACGGCAATGAGGACTTTAGAAAAAAAATCTTAAAAAGGGGCTGCACCACGAATTCAATCATTGAGGGGGCAAATATTCTCAGCAAGCTCAACGTGGGGGCCTCGCTTAATAATATGATGGGGTTCCCCTTTGAAAATCGGGAGCTTATCTTTGAAACAATTAAATTGAACAAAAAATTGTTTGAAATGAATAATAAATTTGAATCCAATATCTTTATGTTCGTACCGTACAGGGGAACTGAATTATACGAAATATGCAGAAAAAACGGCCTTTTGCCGCAGGAGGATTATTCCGCGGCCCATACCTTAAACAGCTTGAGCGATGAAAGCACTTTAAACTTTACCGAAGAATATAAGCGGGAGTTAAAGGGCTTGCTGAAAACATTTAATCTCTACATTAAGCTCCCCGAGAAATACTGGCCGGAAATAAAAATAGCCGAGCGTTCTGACGAAGAAGGAAGCTCGGCATTCAACCGCCTATCGCAACTGCTATAGCAACAAAAAAAGACGGGCATAGTTAACCCGTCTTTTAATTTATAAAAACTATCTCTTAAGAAAAAGGAACGAACCTACCAGATCTTCGGCAATTTTCCTAACGGCGGGATGAAAATCAGCGGTAATAACAGCTCCGGGCAATATCCACTGAATTTCCCTATACTCGCTATTGAATTTAATCCTGCGAACTTCCTCGTCGCTTATAAATAGCACCATCATAATACTGACATCGTGGCAACCATTTTCCTGCGGCGGTTCAGCGCGCCTTGCCCAGACAAAAGAGTAGTGATTCAGATGCCTGAATCGAGTTGGATCGATGGAAAGATTTATTTCTCGCTTAAGATTTCTTACTACAGCAGCTTCAAAACTCTCACCCGGCTTCATTCCACCACCAATAATCCACCAATCCGGCCAGGGCTTTATGTTTCTTTTGCCCAATAGCATTTCGCCCCTCTCATTAACAATCACGCAGTCAGCGCAAGTTCTTACAATATTATCTCTTATCATCCCGTATTTCTTGCTTGATACGTAGCTTGCGTGCGACTGAAATGTCCCGGTTACAAAATGTCGCTCATCCATTAGTCAACCTCCTTCTTATTTTAAAATTACTTTAATTTTAGATACTACCAAATCCCTGCAAAAGATCAAGCCCTCCTGTATTTTATCGCTAATGTTAAAATTGCCAGAGCGAGGATAAATGTTATAACGTTGAAAATAATCACGGGCAGAGCATTGATCAAAATACCGTAGACAAACCACAAAGAAACGCCAAAACAGAATACGATGAACATTCCGAGGGAAATATCTTTTGACGATTTTGATTTCCAAATTTTTATTAACTGCGGCAGGAAAGATGCGGTAGTCAATGCTCCCGCTATCAGTCCTAAAATAGTCGTGTAATTCATTTGATTGTTAATTTAATGATAATTTATACCAAGAGAGAGTTTGGGCGACATGGCTATCTAAATTAAAATCTTTTTTAACTCGCTCGTAGCCGGCTTGGCCTAATTTTTTTGCCTTTCGGGGATTCTTCAGCAGATCAATAATCTTTTTTGCCATTAATTCGGCATTAAGCGGATTAACCACATAACCCGTCCGGCCGTCTTGCACTAT